>CAZIIX010000399.1:0-2387 GCA_964539345.1 uncultured Actinomycetes bacterium
TCGCGGCCACTGCCATTCGTGCTGGACGCACCGTGGACTCCTTTCGATCAGTTGCTGTCGTGTCAGGGTCGGTGTGCTCAGATGAGCGCTACCGCGCTCTGCTGTTGCAGGTCAGTCTGGTTGTGAACGGCGTCACTGTCAAGACCAATTTGCAATAATGAGACCTTGTATGCTCATATGAGCGAACCTGGTACCGTTTCGCCCAGCAGGGCCGGTCACCGCACCGGATCGGAACACCCGCAGTGACGACGCTGCGGCACCCGCAGTCGGCACGGGCACCCGGCACTACGGCAGTCATGCCGCGACACACGAAGGACACCCGATGACGTCGGACCCGCAGGAACCATCGCTGCGCAGCGAGCTGATCACCGCTGCCGCGATCGCGCGCCGACACTATCTGGACAACCGCAGCAAGATCGAGATCGCCACGGAACTCGGCATTTCGCGCTTCAAGGTGGCCCGGCTGCTGGAACTGGCGCGCTCCGAGGGCCTGGTCACGATCGAGGTGCGCGATCCGCGGGGTATCGACGGCGACCTGTCCGAGGCGCTCCGGGTGCGGCTGGGCATCGAGCGGGCCCTGGTCGTCGACGTGGACAGCAGCCCGCGCTCGCAGGTCGGCGCGCTGGCCGCGCAATACCTGCAGGACACCGTGCAGCCCGGCATGAGCATCGGCCTGGCCTGGTCGCGGTCCACCCAGGCGCTGGCCGAACACTTGGGCAAGTTGGCGCCGTGCACCATCGTGCAGCTGTGCGGCGTCGTCGCGCAGGCCTCCGGTGAGGAGCACAACGTCGAGCTGGTCCGCCGCGCGGCGCATCGGGCGGGTGTCGCCGCCATGACGTTCTACGCCCCGCTGGTCGTCCCGGACGCCGCCACGGCGTCGACCTTGCGCCGCGATCCGGGCATCTCGGCGGCGTTGGGCCGGTGCGGCGAGCTGTCCATGGCCGTCATCGCGGTCGGCATGTGGGCGCCGAGCGAGTCCACCGTCTACGACGCGCTGCCGGCCGATCAGCGCGCGGAGTTCGGTGAGCGCGGGGCGCTGGCCGAGACGTGCGGGATCCTGGTCGACGCCGAGGGGAAGCTGCTGGCCGATGGACTGCAACACCGCACCATCGCCGTGACTGCCGACCAACTGCGCGACACCGACGACGTGGTGGCGCTGGCCACCGACCCGGAGCGGGTGCCGGCCGTCCTGGCACTGGCACGCAGCGGGTTGATCTCCACGCTGATCACGCACCGGGCGTTCGCGCAGGGGATCCTGGTGCAGCCCGAGGCCGCGCCGTGACCGGGCCCGGGTCGCCGCGTTTCGTCTCGCTGGGGGAGGCGCTGGTCGACGTCGTGCAGGGCGATGACGGCCGGTTCGATGCGCTGCCCGGCGGCAGTCCGTTCAATGTGGCGCTGACCCTGGGCCGGCTCGGCGCCCGCGTCGACTTCGCCGGCCACTGCGGGACCGACCGGTTCGGCGACCTGCTCACCACGACCCTGCATGACGCAGGGGTCGGGCTGGAGCGTTTCGGCAGGCTGCACGCGCCGACGTCGCTCGCGATGGCGGTCCTCGACGACGAGGGCCGCGCCGACTACCAGTTCTACTTCGCCGGCACCGCAGGGTTGCAGCTCGCCGGTCTGGGCGCGATGGCGCTGCCGGACGTGCTGCACACGGGCTCGATCGCCAGCTGGCTGCCACCGGCGGCCGACGCGGTGCAGGACCGGATGCGGGCGGCGCGCGGCGGGGGATCGACCCTGCTGAGCTACGACCCCAACCTGCGCGCCGCGCTGATCGACGACGCCGACGCGGCGCGGGAGCTGGTCGAGCGGTGCCTCGCGTGGGCGCACCTGGTCAAGGCCAGCGATGACGACGTGGCGCTGCTCC
This sequence comes from uncultured Actinomycetes bacterium, assembly GCA_964539345.1. Lineage (GTDB taxonomy): Bacteria > Actinomycetota > Actinomycetes > Mycobacteriales > Nakamurellaceae > Nakamurella. Next base: position 1,868 of record CAZIIX010000399.1, read on the forward strand.
ACCCCGGCCGCTCGCTCGACGAGGTGGCCGCCGACTGGTGTGCGCTCGGAGCGGACCTGGTCGTGATCACCCGCGGCGCGGCGGGCGCGGTCGCGTTCGGACCCGACGGGCCGCTCGCGGAGATCCCCGGGCAACCGATCACGGTGGTCGACACCGTCGGCGCCGGAGACTCGTTCGCCGGCGGGCTGCTGTGGGCGCTCGGCGCCGCGGGGCTGGGTACTCCCGACGCGCTGCGCGGCGCGGTCACCGATCGGCATGACGAGGTTCGCGCCGTGCTCCGCACGGCGGTGGCCGTCTCCGCCATGACCTGCCAGCGGGCCGGGGCGGATCCGCCGACCGCGCAGGAACTGGCAGCGTGGCGGGCCGAGCGGAGTGCCCCACGGCCAGGCGATCCGGCCGCGCGGCCCGACGGGGACGTCCCCGGCGACATGCCGGCCGCACGGTAACGCGGGCGGCGCGACGAACGGGTGCGCCCGGCAGGATTCGAACCTGCGACCTGAGGATTAGAAGTCCCCTGCTC
>CAZIIX010000400.1:0-2383 GCA_964539345.1 uncultured Actinomycetes bacterium
CCCCCGTCCCATTGGACACCCACCAGGGGCTTGCCGCAGGTCGAGATCCGCCGGAAGATACGTCTTTTCACGTATTCCGCCGGGGCCACGTACCGGCCCACAATACGGACGGCGCTGTGCGATCGATGACCCGCGCCCGGGCCCGGCCGACGCAGTGCCCGTCCTCACCCGATCGACGGCCGCCCTGTTGTGCTAGATGCCGGTGTGCTTCGCCCGTTCGGCGAGGACACGACCACAGATCGGAGCACGACATGCACCACACATCCCCCGACAGTCGCGGCAGGCTCGGTCGAGCCTGGACCTCGCGAGGACTGGCAGTCGCCGCGGCCGCCCTCACCGCCATCGGTATGACGGTGTCGCCGGCATTCGCCTCCACCGGCGGAGCGGCGCACCCGGCCGACGCCCCCGGGGCCGGGCCGGACTACCCGGTCGTCGCCTCCGGGCTGGACAACCCCCGCGGGCTCAGCGTCGCCGACAACGGAGACATCTACGTCGCGGAGAGCGGACACGGAGGTGACGGAGCCTGCATCCCGTCCGGTGACGATCCCAGTGTCGAAGCATGTTTCGGCACCACCGGGGCGATCGCGCGGATCCATGACGGGAAGGTGTCGAAGGTGGTGACCGGACTGCCGTCGCTCGCGGCGCAGGTCGCGACGCAGGGTGGGCAGCTGCCGCCGGGTGCCCAGGCGTCCGGGCCGTCCGATGTGGAGGTGCTGCCCAACGGGCAGGTCGCGTTCACCGTCGGCCTGGGCAGCGACCCTGCCAAGAGATCCACGTTCTCCTCCTCGCCGGTCGGGCACCTGCTCGGCACGGTCGACGTCAGCTCGGTGCCGGGCACGGCCGCCGATGCGACCGTCGTCGGCGATATCGCGGCGTTCGAGGCGGCGCACAATCCGGTGCCGCCGAAGGATGCGCCCGATTCCAACGCGAACGCCGTGCTGCTCGACGGGCACGACCTGTTGGTCGTCGATGCCGGCGGCAATGACTTGCTCAGGGTCGACTCCACCGGCAAGGTCAGCCTGGTGGCGGCGTTCCCGCCGTCCTCGGTCACCTGCCAGCCTCCGATCCCGGCGCAGTCGGTGCCCACCTCGGTGGTCCGCGGGCCGGACGGCGCCTGGTACGTCAGCGAGCTCACCGGCTTCCCGTTCTGCGAGGGCGGCGCGTCGATCTATCGGGTCACCGCCGACGGCGGCATGTCGAAGTATGCGACCGGCCTGACCAACGTCACCGGCCTGGCCTTCGGCGATGACGGCACGTTGTACGCGGTCGAGATCGCCCAGCACGGCCTGCAGAAGGGCCCGATCGGCGCGGTCGTCGCGATCCCGAAGGGCGGCGGCACGTCGTTCGCCGACTACCAGGTGATCGCCGGCGGGCTGTTCGCGCCGTACGGGATCGCCATCGACAACGGCTCGGCCTACGTCACCACCGGCTCGGTGCTGCCGGCAGCGGCGAAGGGCGGCGAGGTCATCCGCATCGCCCTGCCGTCGCCGGGACCGTCGGTGTGCCACCCGTTCCCGGACGTGACCGCGTCGAACTCGGCATGCGAGAACATCGCCTGGCTGAAGGACGCGAAGATCACCAAGCCGTTGGGCGGGAACTACCACCCGCTGGACAGCGTCACCCGCGGGCAGATGGCCGCGTTCCTGTTCCGGCTGACCAATCCCGGTGAGCCGTCGCCGGTCTGCACCGCCAAGCCGTTCCCGGATGTCGCGACGAGCGACCTGTTCTGCGGCTACATCACCTGGGCCAAGGACCACCACATCGCGTTCGGGTACAGCGACGGCTCGTACGGGCCGGACCGGATCGTGACACGTGGTGCCATGGCGGCGTTCCTGTACCGCATCACCGGACCGGGCCATCCGGCGCCGGCGTGCACCAGCAAGCCGTTCCAGGACGTGGCGGTCGGCGACCTGTTCTGTGGCGTGATCACGTGGGCGAAGGACCACGTCATCACCTACGGCATCGGTGACGGCACGTCGTACGGCACCACGCGGCCGGTGACCCGCCAAGCCATGGCCTCGTTCCTGCACCGCGTGTACATGTTGGACCACTGAGTCCGCGCCGGTCGAGGGGCCGGGTTCGACGGTGAGCAGAGCCTGTTCGCCGGTGCGAACCCGGCCACCCCGGCCGCAACGGCCACGGTGCGGGTCCGCCTGAGAGAGCGGGCGACGGGAATCGAACCCGCGCTGTCAGCTTGGGAAGCTGAAGTTCTACCACTGAACTACGCCCGCAGCAGTCGTTACTATACCGAACGCCGGCGGTGCGCTCGCATCAGCGAGGCGGGGCGGGATCGTCCTCGCGGGGCTCGCTGCCTGGGCGGCCGCCGCGGGCGGCTGCGCCGCGGCCACGGTCGGCGTCGCTGCTGTCTGCCTCGCGGCCGGGG
>CAZIIX010000401.1:0-2383 GCA_964539345.1 uncultured Actinomycetes bacterium
GGCTCGGACGTGCACTTCGTGGGGCGGCGGCCGAAGAAGCAGGTTGATCCGTTGCTGTCCGGGCGCATCCTGGTGGTCGGCGATGACGCCGATCTGGCCGCGGTCGTGTTGCGGCTGCTGCGCAAGGACCTACTCGGCGCGGTCGAGGTGGCGTATGCGAGCCCGCGCGAGACGGCGGTGACGCAGATCTATGCGCTGCCGGTGGGCCCGGAGGCGGTGGTTGCGGCAGCGCGGGCCGAGGTGGATCTGGTGCCGCTGGTGCGCAGCGACGCCGGGGGTGTGCTGGTCGGGGCGGCGCAGCTGACGCCGGTCGTGGGCACGATCTACGTCGACGAGTTCCGCATCCTGAAGGGTTCGGCGCGGATGGTGCAGGTCGAGCCGGACCCGGAGAAGGGGGTGGCGGTGAGCGTGGCGCGGCGGAGGATCCTCGGGTTCGGGCGGCGGGCGACGACGACGCTCGGGCGGGCCGTCGAGTTCGGGTTGTCGACCACGACGCGCATCATCAGCGACGGTGTGGAGCATCCGCGCCGGATGGAGCGCTGGGTGTTCTACAAGCACACGCAGCCGCTCCGCCTGGTGCGCGGGGTGTACTGAGCGGTGCCGCCCGTCCCGGCCGTCGCCGACCGTCGCCCGCGGGTATGACGGAGGACGTCGGCGGCGGGGCCGGCGCCGGCAACCAGTCGTTCCTGCTCGCCCGGGCCGGCTACGAGGTCACGCTGCTCGACTCGTCGCCGGAGATGCTCGCGCGGGCCATGGCGGTCCGTCCGGCGCTGGAGCAGCGCTGGAGCGACGCGCTGGCCGCGTTCGACGAGCGCACCGAGGGATGAGCCGGGTGTTCCACCTCGTCGGGCGGCGCGGGGAAGTACCTGCGCGGGGAAGCGAGAGTGACGCTCGACCGTGACGGCCGCGTTCGTGGCCACGGTCATCGCCGTCCGCGAGGAGGCGCGTGTGTGTCCGAGTGATGGCCTAGTGTCTCTCGCATGACTGGATCAAACCCTGCAGGTCGGCTCCATGGCGTGGTGATCGACTGTCCGGACCCCGATTCGCTCGCGACCTTCTATCAGGCTCTGCTCGGCATGGTCCGGGTCCAGGAGTCAGCGGAGAACATCGTCATCGGCGACTCTGCGGACCGCCCGGGTCTTTCGTTCGCCAAGGTTGCCGACTACGTCCCGCCGACCTGGCCGACCGGTGATCGCCCACAGTTCATCCACCTGGACGTGCGGGTGGCGGACCTGGCGGCGGCGACGCGACGCGCGGAGGAGCTTGGAGCCCGGCGGGTCCCTGGGGGCGGGGAGAATTTCACCGTGCTGACCGATCCCATCGGCCACCCGTTCTGCTTGGTGGAGTTCTAGTCGCCCGCGCCGTGGCGGTCGCTGTCGCGGCGCCTGCGGTCCGCGCTCTGACAGTGAGCACTCGATCACTGGCGTTTGCGCGAGGACGAATCGTGTGTTTGAATACTGAACTATATGGTTCAGTATCAGCAGAGCGACCTTGATACGGCGTTCGCCGCGCTGGCGGATTCGACGCGGCGAGGGGTGCTCGAACGGCTCGGCCGTTCGGAAGCCTCCGTCACGGATCTGGCGAACGGGTTCCGCATGACGCTCACGGGCATGGGTAAGCATCTCCGCGTCCTGGAGCAGGCGGGCCTCGTCACGACCGAGAAGGTCGGGCGCGTACGCCACTGTCGGATCGGCACGCGCCGCCTTGAGGAAGTGGCCAGCTGGATTGCGCAGTACCAGGAATTGTGGACCGAGCGGTTCGGCGCACTGGATGACGTCGTGGAAGATCTCAAACGTCAGGAGAAGATCGATGGGCACCAGCAGAAATAGCGGGTCCGCGGCCGAGCGGAACCCCGTGACCGTGGAACGGACGTCGGACCGCGAACTCGTGGTCACGCGCGCCTTCAACGCCCCCGCGCGCCTCGTGTTCGACGCGTGGACGAAGCCCGAGCTCTTCGCTCGATGGTGGGTCCCGCGGTCGATGGACATGACGCTGCATTCCGTGGAGATGGATGCGCGCACGGGCGGCAGCTACAGTCTTGATTTCGGAGACGGCATGGTGTTCTTCGGGAAGTATCTGGACGTGACGCCGCACTCTCGCATCGTGTGGACGAATGACGAAGGCGACCAGGACAGCTCGGTCACCACGGTCACGTTCGAGGAGCGTGACGGCACGACTCTGCTCACCATGACCGAGGTCTACCCCTCGAAGGAAGCGCTCGACGCGGCCGGCACTGGCGCCGCCGATGCGACGCACGAGACATTCGGACAGCTCGACGATCTCATGGCACAACTGGAGGCGTAACGGGGCGCCTACGTGGACCGGCGATCGCGCCGAACGATCGGAGCCATGCCACTGGCTGGTGGACACCCAGCAGGGCCGG
>CAZIIX010000402.1:0-2381 GCA_964539345.1 uncultured Actinomycetes bacterium
ACGCCGACGGCGCGTCGAATTCCTACGTCCAGTTGAAGCACTCGGCAGCGTTTCCCCAGGTGGAGATGATCATGGTCGGCATCTGGCCGTAGATTTTCGTCGGGGTCGTAGTCAGAGTCCGATACCCCGTCGACGACGTTGGTCGTGCCGCTGAGTACCCCGCGTACCTCGACAGCATTTTTCCTGCTACCGGCACGCAGCGCCAAGCGCCTCCACCACACCTCAGTCAGACCCTTCACCTAGCTTCTGGGTCATGCGGGTCGGCGGGTGCACCGAGCACATCGCCACCATTGAAGTATACTTCTTGTATGGTAATTATACCGTGGAGGGTCGTGACGAGTGGAGTTCGAGTATGATCCGACCAAGAGCGCGGCCAACCAACACAAGCACGGCATTGACTTCGTCGCGGCGCAATGACTGTGGCGGGACCGCGACCGAGTAGAGATTCCTGCTCGCACGGAGGGTGAACCCCGATGGCTGATCATCGGCCGCATCGACTTGGTCTACTACTCGGCGATCGTGACCTATCGCGACGACAGGGTCAGGCTTATCTCGGTTCGCCGATCACGGAGGGAAGAGGTGTCACTCTATGAAGACTGACGAGTTCGACACGCAATTCGACGAGGGCAACGACATCACCTCGGCACTCGACATGACGAAGACGCGACGCCCCGGACGCGAACAACGCCGGGTCAACGTCGATTTCCCTACCTGGATGATCGACGGCCTCGACCGCGAGGCGCAGCGACTCGGTGTGACCCGCCAATCCATCATCAAGGTCTGGATCGCCGAGTGCCTGGAACAATCCCACCTCCGCAGGGTTCAACCCCGCGGCTGAGGTGCGGCCGCAGCACGGAGGTCGCGTTGTGGGTGGCCCAGCGCGGTCTCTGTGACGCGCTCAGACACCCACAAGGGGGGTGAGCCGGGCGGGTGGAGCGGGATGGCGGGTGGAGCGGGCAGAGTGGGCGGGCCGGTGCGGAGGGGCGAGTATGAGTCGAGCGGTGGCAGCGCCCGAAGCCTAGTGATTGTGCCGCGGCACTCCCCACACCTGGGACAACCGCTGATATTTCACCGCGGGCTCGAGCACCATCCCGTCGCCGAGCTGCCCCACCACCGCGCGCTGCATCTCCTGCCACGGCGTTTGCGAGGGCGGAACCGGGAAGCCTCCGTGCGCGGCCACCACGTCCCGCCGCCGCTGGATTTCGTCGTCCGGAACCATCAGGCGCACCTCTCCGGCGCGCAGATCAACGCGGATCATGTCACCGGTCTGAACCACCGCCAACCCACCACCGGCGGCGGCTTCCGGGCTGGCGTTGAGGATGGACGGCGACCCGGAGGTGCCCGATTGCCGACCGTCACCCAGGCACGGCAACTCCCGCAGGCCCCGCGCTATCGCAGCCGCCGGGGGTTGCATGTTGACGACTTCCGCACTCCCCGGATAGCCGCAGGGACCCACCCCGCGCATGATCAAGATGCACTGTTCGTCGATCTGCAACCCGGGATCGTCGATGCGGGCGTGATAGTCCTCCGGGCCCTCGAAGACGACGGCGCGAGCCTCAAAGGCATCGGGATCATCCGGAGCCGACAAGTACCGCGTCCGGAACTGCTCGGATATCACCGACGTCTTCACGATGGCGCTGTCGAAGAGGTTGCCATGCATGACGAGGAATCCGGCGTCGCGCATCAATGCGTGGTCCCATGCCCGAATCACCTCGCGGTCAGTGGCGGGGCGGTCGCGGCAATTGTCACCGATGGCATGCCCGTTGACGGTGCCGGCAGCCTCGTGGATCAGCCCGTGCTGCATCAGTTCATTGACGACCGCCGGCACGCCACCCGCCCGATAGAAGTCCTCGCCGAGGAATGTTCCGGCCGGCTGCACGTCGACCAGCAGGGGCACGTGTTCGCCGATGGTCTGCCAGTCCTGCAGCGGCAGCTCCACCCCGACATGCCGGGCCATGGCGCTCATGTGAATCGGCGCGTTCGTCGAGGCCCCGATAGCGCTCGCGACCACGATCGCATTCTCGAACGCCGCGCGGGTCATGATGTCGGCCGGCCGGATGTCCTCGCGGACCATGTCGACGATACGCAGCCCGGTGCGGTAGGCGATCTCTGCGCGGTCGCGATGAGGGGCGGGAATGGCCGCACACCCCGGCAGGCTCATACCGAGGGCCTCGGCCAGCGAATTCATGGTCAGCGCCGTTCCCATGGTGTTGCAGTGACCGACCGACGGCGCCGTCGCAGCGATGAGATCGATCGCGGTCTCGGCCGTGACCTCGCCGCTTGCCAAGCGCTTGCGCGTGTCCCAAATTGCGGTACCGGAACCCGTGCGTTGACCGTCATACCAGCCGTTGAGCATGGGACCGCCAGAGAGCACGATGGCC
>CAZIIX010000403.1:0-2377 GCA_964539345.1 uncultured Actinomycetes bacterium
GGCCAGCCGGTCGAGTTCGGCGAGGAAGTCCGGGTCGCGACGCGCCTTGTCGTAGGCGTCGGCCACGTCGTCGAGCGCCGCGACCAGTGCCTCGGGCAGCCAGCGCCCGCCCATGGTGCCGTAGTAGCCGCGCGCGTCGGGGTCGTGCGGGGTGCCGCCGAGACCGTCCGAGGGGCGGGGCACTCCGGCCGCGCTGTCTGCCATCACCGTCTCAGTCGGTGGGGCGCGGGCATGCCGGGTGGGAGCCGGCGGTAACCAGGTCGGAGACCGCGGTGCGGGGATCGTCGCTGGTGACCAGCCCCTCTCCCACGAGCACGGCGTCGGCGCCGGCCCCGGCGTAGGCCAGCAGGTCGGCCGGGCCGCGCACCCCGGACTCGGCGACCGTGACGATATGGCTGGGCAGCCCCGGGGCGATGCGCCCGAAGACGCCGCGATCGACCTCGAAAGTCGCCAGGTTGCGGGCGTTGATGCCGATGACGTTGGCACCGGCCTCGATCGCGCGGCTCGCCTCAGCCTCGGTGTGCACCTCCACGAGCGCCGTCATGCCCAGCGATTCGATGCGTTCGCGCAGGCCCACCAGGACGTTCTGCTCGAGGGCCGCGACGATCAGCAGCACCATGTCCGCGCCGTGCGCACGGGCCTCATGGACCTGGTAGGGGCTGATGATGAAATCCTTGCGCAGCACGGCGACGTCGACGGCGCGCCGCACCGCCGCGAGATCGGCCAGGCTGCCGCCGAACTGGCGCTCCTCGGTCAACACCGAGATCGCCCGTGCCCCGCCGTCGGCGTACACCACGGCGAGCTTGGCGGGGTCGGAGATGTCGGCCAGCGAGCCGCGGCTGGGACTACGCCGCTTGACCTCGGCGATGACGCCCACCCCGGGCGCGCGCAGCACCTCCAGCGCGGGGACCGGTGCGGGTGCATCGAGGGCGCGCGCCCTGATCTCGGCGAACGGCACTGCGGCCTCTCGCGCCGCCAGATCCTCGCGCACCCCCTCGAGGATGGCCTCCAGCACACTCACCCGGCAGTCTCCTCATCACGGTCCACAGCTTGGCGGGTGACATCCCAGATCGCTTCGGAGCGGTGCTCCCGCCCCGGCCGGATCCTGTGACGCGCAACCCCTCGGGCGTCCTCATCGTAACGACTCACTCGTCACCCCCGGCACCCGGACCGTCGTCGGCACCGATGGTCGGGTCCACCCCGGCATCCAGTGCACGCCACCACTCCCCGTCGTCCGGGCGGTCGCCGGTACCGGCTCCGGCCGTTCGCCGGCGGGCGCGCTCCCGACGGGCGCCCGGCGCGTCATAGGCGGCACCCATGCCACCGGACCGACCCCGGGTGGCCATGACGAGGATCCCGGCCAGCACGAGCAGCGCGGCGCCCACCAGCCCGAGCACCGGGCCGATGAGTACCAGGTCGGCGCCGCCGGTGGCCTGGGCGGGCCGGACCAGCTGCTGTTGCAGCCGTTCGAGCGGAGCGTCGCCGAGCGCCAGTGCGATGCGCGCGATCTCCAGCCCGCCGGCGAGCACCAGCAGCGCCCCGACGACGCGGCGCAGCCATCCGCGGGTGGCCAGCGCCGCGCCGAGACCGGCCACCGCGAACGCGGCGACCGGCACCAGCTCGCCCAACACGGCCGACCCGGACAGTTCCGTGTGCACCGCGCCGGACAGCGTGTCGTGGTAGTCGCGGCGCCACCAGGTGAGCGCACCGGCCGCGCCGAGGCAGCCGGCCGAGGCCAGCGCGGCGAGGACCAGGACCAGACGGCGCGCCGAGCGCCGGCGAGCCGGCGACGTCGCGCCCGCGGTGTCGACTGACCCACCGGTCGGTGTGCTGTCCGGCGTTGCGGCCGTTCCGCCGGCCGGTGTGCTGTCCGACGTCACTGCCGGGTCTTCCAGGTGGCGGCGGCCGCGATGGCGTCGAGTACCGCGGCGGCCTTGTTGCGGCACTCCGCGGCCTCCGACTCGGGCACGGAGTCTGCGACGACACCGGCGCCGGCCTGCACATAGGCCATGCCGGGGCGGAGGACGGCGGACCGGATCGCGATGGCGGTGTCCGCGTCGCCGGCGAAGTCCAGGTAGCCCACCACCCCGCCGTAGGGGCCGCGCCGGGCGGGCTCGAGCTCGTCGATGATCTGCAGGGCGCGGGGTTTGGGCGCACCGGTCAACGTTCCGGCCGGGAAGCACGCGCTGACCGCGTCCAGCGCGGTACGCCCCGGCGCCAGCCGCCCCTTGACCGTGGAGACGATGTGCATCACGTGGCTGTAGCGCTCGATCGTGAAGAACTCCGACACCTCCACGGTGCCCGGGGAACAGACCCGCCCGAGGTCGTTGCGGCCCAGGTCGACGAGCATGACGTGCTCGCTGCGTTCCTTCTCGTC
>CAZIIX010000404.1:0-2376 GCA_964539345.1 uncultured Actinomycetes bacterium
TGCTTCACGGAGGGGCCACGGAGCTTCATGGGCTGGCTGGCATCCTTTCCGCGGCGGACAGTGGCATGGGGGCATGCGGCGGCGCGCTCCCGAGCCTAGCGATCGGTGTGCCGGCGCAGGGAGCCGACGGCGCGGTGGAGGTCCGCATTCGTCACATCGGAGGACACAGCGGACACCGTCGGTAACACGTCCCTCACGCTCCGCGAGTTTTCGACGTCGTGACGTGGGGACTTCCCGTAGACTCGGCGACCATGTGCGCCCGTCGCTTTTCCCTGATTTCCACGCTCGCAGCAGTCATCTCGCTGCTGGCGGCGCTGCTCCTCCCGACTGTTACCGCAGCAGCGACCGAGCCTTCGGCGGGCGAGGAGACGGTGACGTTTGCGGGCGTCACGGTCCGCGTCCCGGCAGGCTGGCCGGTGGTGGACGTCGATGACCAACCGGGGTGCGTTCGGTATGACGAGCACGCCGTCTTCCTGGGCGTGCCCTCCGAGTCCGACTGCCCGCCGCGCGTGATCGGACGCACGACGACCGTGCAGATTCTGCGTCCCGGGGCCTTGCCGGCGACCGGCGACCACGATGCCTCGACCCCCACACCGAGCGTCGATACGTCCGGTGACCTGACCGTGAGCGCCGGCGACTCCGTGCGCGTCATCATCACCGGTGACGGATCGGACGACGGATCGGACACTGCCGCGCGGATCGCAGAATCGGTCACCATCGACGGCGCCGGCGTCGCCGACGGGGCCGCACCCTCGACACGGGCGACGCCGCAGAGCAGGAGCCTGGCACAGGACAGCCAGGTCGTGCCCCGGCTGAGCGCCATCGCCCCGACGTCGACACCGGTCAAGGTCAAGCCCAAGCTCCTGTTCAGCGGCAAGGCATTCGACGCCTGCACGGCTCAACCACTGGACAAGATGACGGCGTGGAAGAAGCACTCGCCGTATGACGCCGTGGGAATCTATGTCGGTGGGATCGCCCGGGGCTGCGCGCAGCCTCTGCTGACCAGCGGGTGGGTCGCGACGGTCCAGGCCATGGGATGGCGCTTGCTGCCGCTGTATGTCGGCCGCCAGGCCCCCTGCACCCAGTACAACAGCCGTATCAGCACGAACCTGACGACGGCCGCCCAGCAAGGATCCGCGGCGGCGACGGACGCCGTGGTCCAGATGCGGTCGCTGGGCCTGCTGCCCGGCAATCCTGTCTATCTGGACATGGAGTCCTGGAGCCACCGGAACGAAGACTGCTCGGCATCGGTGATGGCGTTCACGGACGCCTGGACGGTCGGTCTGAACAGCGCGGGCTACCTGGCCGGGTTCTATTCGAGTGCGGGCACCGGGGTGCGCGCACTCGTCGCCGAAGTGCAGAGGCCGGGGAGCACGTTCCACACGCCGGACGCGCTCTGGTTCGCGAGCTGGGACGGCGTGGCCACGACCAGTGATGACCGCATTCCCGACACCCTGTGGGCCAACCACCAGCGGGTGAAGCAGTACCTCGGCGGCCACAACGAGACCTACGGTGGCCAGACGATCAACATCGACTCTTCGCAGGTCGATGCGCCCGTCGCCGGGACTGTCGTGGATGTCCTCCCGACCGGACTCGCGGACGCCATCCACGGACAGGCCTATTCGCGGCAGCTGTCCGGCACGGGGGGACAATCGCCGTACAGCTACGCGCTCGCGGCTGGACAGTTGCCGAAGGGCCTGAAGCTTTCGGCGAACGGACGCATCTCCGGCACGCCGACCGCTCCGGGCTACCGATCGACCATGACGGTGTCCGTGCGCGACGCGTCGGCGCCGACCAGGGCCGGCGACCGCATCTACCGGCTCTACGTCAGCTACGCCGATATGCCGACCAGTCAGCCGTTCTATGGTCCGGTCAAGTGGCTCTCGACCAGCGGTATCACCTACGGCTACCCGGATGGCACGTTCCGTCCGGAGGTGCCGGTCACGCGTGGAGCGATGGCCGCCTTCCTGTACCGCTGGACCCACCCCGGCAAGGCTGCACCCGCATGCACGAGCAAGCCGTTCCCGGACGTCCAGACGGACGACCTGTTCTGCGGGCACATCTCGTGGCTCAAGAACACCGGGCTGACCTTCGGCTACCCGGACGGCACATTCAAGGCGGAGTCCGGGGTGACGCGCGGCGCGATGGCGGCGTTCCTCTACCGCTTCACGCATCCCGACCGGGGTGCGCCGGACTGCACGAAGGCGCCCTTCCCGGATGTGCAGCCGGGGGACCTGTTCTGCGGGCACATCTCCTGGATGGACAAGAACGGCTTGGCGTACGGCTACGACTCGGACGGCACGTTCCGGCCGTCCGCGACCGTGACCCGCGGCGCCATGGCGGCCTTCATCAAGCGCATCGACGGGATCCGCTGAC
>CAZIIX010000405.1:0-2366 GCA_964539345.1 uncultured Actinomycetes bacterium
ACCGACAGCGCCGCCACCCGCACCTGGCAGCGATGGGTCGGCGGCGGCCGCGACAGACACACCGACACCAAGCCGGGCTCGGACGGGGCAGCCACATCGGCCCGCGGGGCACGCGTCGACGGCGAGGAGGGATGAGTGCCATGCCGCTGCTGGAGGTGTCCGGCCTGACGGTGCAGTTCGGCGGGGTGAAGGCCCTGCAAGGCATCGATCTGACGCTCGACCGCGGCGAGTTCTGCGCCGTGATCGGGCCGAACGGGGCGGGCAAGACCACCCTGTTCAACGTGCTGGCCGGTGTGATCCGCCCGACCAGCGGCCGACTGTCCCTGGACGGCACACCGATCCACCGGGCGAAACCGGCGACCATGCGCCGCCGCGGAGTCGCCCGCACGTTCCAGGTCTCGCGCATCTTCCCGTCGCTGACCGTCACCGAGAACGTGGCGATCGCCGCCGCCGGCACCCGCCTGCACCATCCCATCGGCGCGCTGCGCCGCTACCGCGCCGACAAGGACGTCGCCGCCGGTGTCGACCAGCTGCTGGAGGACACCGGGCTGGCCCGGCTCGCCCGCAAACGCGCCGACTCGCTGACCATCGGCGACGTCCGACGGCTGGACATTGCCCGCGCGCTCGCCGGCGATCCCCAGCTGCTGCTGCTCGACGAGCCGGCCGCGGGCATCGGCGCCGACGGTATGCGCTCCCTCGGCGAACTGATCACCAGTCTGCGCGACCGCGGCATCTCCGTCCTGCTCGTCGAGCACTACGTCGGGTGGGCCCTGTCCCTCGTCGACCGCGCCGTCGTCCTGGACATGGGCCAGAAGATCGCCGAGGGCCTGCCCGACGAGGTCCGCTCCGATCCCCGCGTCATCGAGGCCTACCTGGGCAGCGCCGGCGAACAACACGCCGAGGACGCCCCGGCGGGCACCGTCTCTGCGACGCCGGTCGCACCGGGCGGTGACACGGCCGGTGACACGGCCGGCGACACGGGCAGCTCACTGGCGGGTGCGAGCCGCGACCGCTCGAGCGGCGCTCCCCTGCTGGACATCCGGAACCTCGCCGTCAACTACGGGCACGTCTCCGCGGTGCGGGACGTCACGCTGACCGTGGCGGCCGGCGAGTTCGTCACCGTCGTCGGAGCCAACGGCGCCGGCAAGTCCAGTCTGGTCAAGGCCGTCATGGGCCTGGTCCCCGCGTCCGGCACCGTGACCCTCGACGGACGCGACCTCATCACTGCGCCCGCGCACGCCCGCACCGGCCTGGGCGTCGGCTACGTCCCGGAGGGCCGGCGGGTCTTCGCCGGGCTCACCGTGGAGGAGAACCTCAAGGTCGCCGCCACCACCCCGGCGAACGTCACCACCGGGCTGATCGACCAGGTCTTCACCATGTTCCCGTCGCTGGCCCGACGCCGACACCAATACGCCGGGAACCTGTCCGGCGGCGAACAATCCATGCTCGCCATGGGACGCGGCATGATGGTGCAGCCGCAACTGCTCGTCGCCGACGAAATCACCCTCGGGCTCGCCCCGGTCGTCGTCGACGAGTTGTTCGAACACCTCACCCAGATGGCCAGCAGCGGCATCGCCGTCCTGCTCGCCGAACAGAACGCCGTCGTGGCGCTCGACTCCGCCGACCGCGCCTACGTGATGGAGGTCGGCGCGATGACGATCACCGGCACCGCCGACGAGCTCCGCCGCGACCAGCGCGTCATCGACGCGTATCTGCAAATGGCCTGACACTGCTCAGTGCGAGCTGCTCAGTGCGAGCTGTCCGCCAGGCTCTGCGTCATGGACTCGACCGCGTCCGCCAGTTCCTGCCGTGCGGCATCCCGCCACGCGACGGTGCAGCGATCCTGCGGCCCGGCCAGGCACACGCCGGCGATCGCGTACGGGCCCCTCAGGATGGGCATCGCGATGGCCAGCGACGCCGCGTAGAGCTCCGCGCGCGACAACGCGTAGCCGTCGGCGCGGATCCTGGCGAGGACATGCGCCAGTTCGACCCTGCTGGGCGTGTTCGGCGTCTGCGCCCGCACCTCCCCGCGCAGCACTGCCTGCTGCACCTCCTCCGGCGCGAACGCCAGCAGCACCCGCTGTCCCGCGCCCGCGTACAGCGGAAGCAGCTGTCCGAGCTCGAAGGCCAATCGGATCTGATGGGTCGATTCGACCTGGCTGACGCACACCGCGTGCAATCCGCGCCGCACGGTCAGCACCGCGGTCTCCCCCGTCACCTGCGCCAGGTGCTCGAGGAACGGCGCGGCGATCGTCGAGATGTTCGTCCGCGGGCCGGCGGAGGAATGGCCGGACAGCCGGGAACCGGTCGCATACAGTCCGTCCTTCTCCACGACCAGCTCGTAGTCGCGCAGCGCCCGCAGGTAG
>CAZIIX010000406.1:0-2363 GCA_964539345.1 uncultured Actinomycetes bacterium
CAGCGGCTCCTTGATCAGCTGCTGGTGCACCTTGTTCGGGAAGTAGGAGTCCAGGGCGCGGCCATTGAGGCGGAACTCGCCGGTGCCGGGCACCAGCCGAACCCGCACGATGGCCTGCTTGCGACGGCCCACGGTCAGGATCGGGCGTTCGCCGGCGGCGAGCGGCGCCGACGGGACGACGGCCGGGGCGGGCTCGTCGCCGACGACGACCTCGACGCCGCCCTCGTCGACGGTGACGGCCGCGACGTCGGCGGCCGGTTCGGTGGTGGGCTCGACGTCGGTGGCCGTGGCGGCGGCCGGCGCCGTTTCAGGGCTCTCGCTCACTGGGGTGCTCTTCTCGCTAGCGGTGGGGGTGGAGTCCGAGGGGTCGACGCTCACTGGGCGACCTGGACGATGTCGAACGGCTGCGGCTGCTGAGCGGCGTGCGGATGCTCGGGGCCGGCGTAGACCTTGAGTTTGCGGGCCATCTGGCGGCCGAGGCTGTTGTGCGGGAGCATGCCCACGATCGCCCGTTCGACCAGCTTCTCCGGCTGGGTCTCGAGCAGCCGCCCGGCGCTCTTGCTGCGCAGCCCGCCCGGGTAGCCCGAGTGCCGGTAGACCAGCTTGTCCTCGCGCTTGTTGCCGGACAGCGCCACCTTCTCGGCGTTGACGATGACCACGAAGTCACCGGTGTCGACGTGCGGGGCGTAGATGGCCTTGTGCTTGCCGCGCAGGAGCTGCGCCGACTGGCTCGCGAGCCGGCCGAGCACGACGTCCGTCGCGTCGATGACGTGCCAGGCGCGGGTGATGTCGGACGCCTTGGGGCTGAAGGTGCGCACGCTGATGCCTCTTCGTTTCTTGGTTCGGGTCGGTGCGAGGTGTGACCCCCGCGGGTGTGGTGCGGATCCGCCGTGCCCATCCATCGGACCGACTACTCCGTCTGCCCCGGCAGGCGTGCCAGGACAGCCGGTCGCCACTCGACGCGGCGCACCGACCATCAAGACTACCAATTCCCCACGGTCCGGGTCAAAGCCGGGCGGCACGTCGGCGCCGGTGCCTCACTGCGGCGGTCGGCGCAGCGCCCGGGTGCGCCGCGCGCGGGCATGCAGTTGGTCGTCGGACGGGTAGTCCACCCCGGTCAGGGTCAGTCCGTGGGCCGGGGCGACGGCGATCTGCGCGGTGCGCTCGCCGGCCTGCAGCAGCTCCGCCGGGCGGGCCGGATCCGTTCGCCCGTCCCCGACCGCGAGCAGCGCCCCGACGATGCTGCGCACCATCGCATGGCAGAACGCGTCCGCGGTGACGGCGATGGTCAGCAGTTCGCCGGCACCGGCCGCGTCGGCGGCAGGCACCGGTGCCGCGCGAACCTCGAGCGACTGCAGATCGCGGATCGTCGTCGCTCCGGCCCTGGGCTTGCAGTAGGCCGCGAAGTCGTGCAGACCCAGCAGGTGGCGCGCCGCGGCGTTCATCGCATCGGCGTCGAGCGGCCTGCGCCACCACAGCGTGCTGCCGCGCAGCAGCGGCGGGACGCCCCACTCGCTCACGCACACCCGATAGGCGTAGTGCCGGCGGAGGGCGGCGAACCGCGCGTCGAACCCGTCCGGCGCCGGGGCGACGGCGGGCACGCGGACATCCGGCGGCAGCAGGCCGGCGAGCCGCCGTCGGAGCCCGACGAGCGCCGCGTCGGGCCCCGCCGCACCGGCCGTCGCCAGGTGCCGCGGCGTCAGCGCCGCCAGGGACGCCCGGTCGACGTCGATGTGCGCGACCTGCCCGGTCGCGTGCACGCCCGCGTCCGTCCGCCCGGCCACCACGAGCCGCACCTCGGCGCGGAACAGGGTGCGCAGGGCCTCGCCGAGCACCCCGGCGACGGTGCGCTGGTCCGGTTGACGCGCCCACCCGGCGAAGTCGGCCCCGTCGTAGGCGATGTCGAGGCGCAGCCGGACGGCGTCGCGCTCGCCGGCCCGCGCCATCGCAGGGTGCAAAGACGACGAATCACCAGCGGCGGAGTCGGGTGTCGATCCCTCGACGGCGTCATCCACGGCTGGTGATCCCTCGATCGGTGCCTACTTCTCCTCGTCGCCCGCCTCGTCGGCAGCGTTCTCGGCAACATCCTCTGCGGCGTCCTCGGAACCGTCCGGCTGCTGCGACGGCGGCAGCGAGAAGCCGGCGGCCTCGGCGGCCTCGGCGGTGGCGAACCACACCTCGGCCGCGGTCTGCGCGTAGTGCGAGCTGCCGGGCACGTGGTAGAGCTTCGAGTCCTCGTTGCCCTTGATCGGGAAGCCGTCCGGCTCGGATCCGTCGTCCAGCGGGGCGTGCGAGCCCTCACCGTACGGCGCGTCCTCCGTCGACGCGGACTCCTCGACCTCGGCGGTGTCGGCAGCCTCGGC
>CAZIIX010000407.1:0-2357 GCA_964539345.1 uncultured Actinomycetes bacterium
AGGAACGGCCGCCGGCGCACTCGACGCCGATGCGACGGCGTCCGGCTCCGACGGCAGCCGCGGGACCGGCGCCGCGGGCGAGGGCGAACACGGTCAGGGCAAGCGCGGTGCGGGCGAACACGGTCAGGCCGAGCCCGGGCAGGGCCAGCGCGGCCAGGACGGATCCGACGGCCGGCACCCGACACCCGGCCCGGGAGCCGCGACCACCCCCGATGAGCGCTCCACGCCGGGCCACGCCTCGGCGGGCCCGGACGCGGGCCCGGGCGTTCCGTCCACCTCGCGGCTCTCGCCGGATTCCGGCGCGGCACCGGGCACCGGCGCCCCGGCATCACCGGCCGGGCCGACCACGATCCGCCCTCCGCGCACCATCGGCCCGCCGGGCACGATCGGCACGGTGACCGCCGCCCCGACCACCCCCGGGACGAAGACGCCGCGTCGCCCGCCGGCCTCCTCCGGCCCGGGCACGGCGCCAGGCTCGTCCACGCTGGTGGGCACCCTCGCCACGCTGCCGACACTGCCGACGCTCCGGCCGCTGCCGACGGGGTCGCTGCCGCGGCCACCCGCCGCCACCTGCGCGGCGTTCCAGGGATTCGCCACCGAAGTCGGCATGATCGTCGACGCGGTGCTGTTGCCCTGGACCCACCGGCAGATCGACGGGATCTTCGAGCCGATCGCGGCGCACACGTCCGCGCTCCCCGCGTCGGTGCTGCAGCGCGTCAACGTGCTGTACACGGCGGGGCACCTGGCCGTCGGCACGTCCGACGCGCAGGCAGCCGACATCGTGTTCGCGCCCGAGGTCCAGCAGGCCGGCGCGGACATCAACGCCGCGCACGCCGCGATGTGCGGGTAGCGCCCCGCCGACCGGACGCCCGCACCCGACCCCGCGCCGATCGCCCCCGCGCCGCACCCCCGTGCTGGGTGTCCCAGCGCGGCCTCTGTGACGCGCTGGGACACCCACAGCGAGGTTTTCGCACTTCCCTACGATGGGCATCGTGTCCCCCGCCAAACGTGCCGTCTCCCCCGGCGGCGTGAACGAGATCGCGCGGGTGCGCGCGGAACTCGCCGCGGCCGGCAGCGACGTCATCGACCTGTCCGACTCGAACCCGACCCGGCACGGGCTGCTCCCCCCGGCCGTGCTGCCCGCCGTCGCCGCCCACGCGGCGGAGGCCGCCCACTACGAGCCGCACCCCCGCGGTCTGCTGCCGGCACGCGCCGCGCTGGCCGCACGCTTCGGCGGCGAACCGGGCGACTACTGGCTGACAGAGTCGACGTCGCAGGCCTATTCGTGGCTGCTGACCCTGCTGGCCGATCCCGGTGAGGCGGTGGCGGTGCCGGAGCCGGGTTATCCGCTCGTCGATCCGCTGGCACGCTTCGCCGGGGTGCGAACCGTCGGCTACCGCTCGCACTACGTGCCCGCGGACGGGTGGCTGCTGGACGAATCGAGTATGACGACGGCCCTGGCCGACCCGACGATCCGGGCGCTGGTGGCCGTCAATCCGGCGAATCCGACCGGCGCGTACCTCGGGGCGGCAGCCGTGACGCTCACCGACGCCTGCGCCCGCAGCGGGGCGGCGTTCATCGTGGACGAGGTGTTCGCGCCGTTCAGGGTGGACGGCGTCGACGGCGGCTCGCTGGCCACTGCCGGTCCCTCCGCCGCGGCCTCCGAGAACGGCGTCCCCGCCTTCGTTCTCGGCGGACTGTCCAAACTGCTGTGTGCACCGCAGTTGAAGCTCTCCTGGATCCGGCTGCTCGGTACCGGATCGGGCGCCGCGGCGATCCGCGACGGGCTGGACACCATCGCGGATGCGTACCTGCCGGTCACGGCCATGGTGGCGGCGGCGCTGCCGGATCTGCTCGCGCTGGTGCCGTGCGCCGTGGCGACGACGCGGGAGCGGCTCGTCGGCAACATCGCCACGGCGCGGCGGGTGCTGCACGGGGACGGGTTCCGCGTGCGGCAGTGCGCGGGCGGCTGGACGGCGCTGGTCGATGTGCCCCGCGCGGTCGCATCGCCCGATCTCGCGGTGCGCCTGTTGCGCCACGCCGGGCTCGCCGTGCACCCCGGGTGGTTCTATGACCTGCCCGATGACACCGTCATAGCCGTCTCCCTGCTGCCCGAAACGGAGCGGTTCGCCGACGGGATGCGTCGTCTGCGGACTGCACTCGAGGAGCTGGCGTAGCCAGTCGGATCGCCCCGGATGATGAGAGTCTGCTCGCGGGTGGCCGAAGCCGCAGGCGACCGCTGTGATGGTGCCGTCGGCCGGCCCGCTCGACCCACGATCATCCGGCGGATGACCGCGCGGGACATCTCACGCGATGACGACGGAGACCTCGTCATAGCCGCTGGAGCCGTTCGGCGC
>CAZIIX010000408.1:0-2355 GCA_964539345.1 uncultured Actinomycetes bacterium
AACTCTTCGCCTGGACCCTGTCGCCCTCATCGGCCAGCGACGCCGTCGCGATCCTAGCCTCCCATCCGAGTGCAGCTGCCGGTTGGGGCGAATCGCTGGACTCGATGATCCACGCCGACGCCCGCACCCGCGACTCCATCTGGATGGGCGTCTCTCTCGCCCTGTCCTGTCTCGCCGACCCCCGCGTCCTCGACGCCGTCACCCCACGCCCCAGCGAACACTTCGACCCCGTCGAGTTCCTCACCGGCAACGGCACCCTCTACCTCCTCGCCACCGGCGCAGGAGCCGGCGCCTCCTGGTCCCTGGTCGCAGCCTTCATCGAAGACCTCGTCGAAACCGCCCGCCGCCTCGCAGCCGCCTCAGCCGGCGCCCGCCTCGACCCGCCACTGCTGCTGGCTCTCGACGAAATCGGGAACCTCTCCCCGCTCCCGTCACTGCCGGTGCTCATGGCCGAAGGCGGCGGCACCGGCATCACCACCATGCCCGTCCTCCAGTCGCTGTCTCAAGCGCGCGACAAATGGGGCGACCACGCAGCCGGTGCCATCTGGGACGCCTCGATCGTCAAGATCATCCTCGGCGGAACCTCGTCGGCCCGTGACCTCCAAGACCTCTCCGCATTGATCGGGGAACGCGACGAGAAGACCGACTCCATCTCGGTCGGCGACTACGGATCTCGCTCTCTCCAACGCTCCACTCGCCGCGTCCCCGTCATGCCACCCGAAGCTATCCGTACCCTGCCATTCGGAACCGCACTCATCCTGCTGCGCAGTTCACCTCCGCTCATCACCGACCTGCGACCATGGACCACCCGCCGGGACGCTACGCAACTCCGGACCGAACGGACTATGACCGAGGTGGCGCTTCAGCGGCGCGGATGACGTCAACCTTCCACGTGGACGGACGTCGGGTTCCAGGATTGTAGTTTCCTGGCTCTTCACAATTGAGGGTGTAGGAGTCGGGGTCTGAAGCCGCCGGTCTCGAGCAATGAGCGGGCGATGTAGTTGGTGAGGTTGCGGAACCCGAGGGCGGATCCGCGTAGATGCTCGAGGCGTCCGTTGATCGCCTCCGTTGGTCCGTTGGATGTGCCGGGACGCTCGAAGTAGGCGAGCACGTCCTCGAGGCGCTTCTTCAGTGTCCGACCGAGGGTGACGAGCTCGACCAGTGTCTTCGGGACACCGCTGCTGAGGGAGTCGATGAGCTTCTCCATCAGGGCTCGTCCGGTGGCTCGGTTGGGTTCGCGGTAGGCAGCGACCATTCGCTGGTAGACACACCACGTGATCTCGACCTCGACGTGGTCATCACCGTCGAACAGTTCAGCCAGGCGGGCCTTCTGCTTCTCGGTGAGCAGATCGGAGCCGGTGTGCAGGGTGCGTCGCGACTTGTACAGCGGATCATCCTTGCGGCCACGGTGACCATGCAGGTCCTGTTGGACACGGCGACGGCAGCGATCCAAGGCGTCGCCAGCCAACCTCACGACATGAAACGGATCCATCACTGCGACTGCGTCGGGGATCTCTTCGGCTGCGGCGGTCTTGAAGCCGGTGAACCCGTCCATAGCGACCACATCAACACCGTCACGCCAAGCTTGGGGACGCTCAGCCAGCCAGGCCTTGAACGCCTGCTTCGAGCGGCCTTCGACCATGTCCAACAGGCGTGCTGGGCCGGTGCCGTCACGAATCGGGGTGAGGTCGATGATCACGGTGACGTACTTGTCGCCACGCCTGGTGTGGCGCCAGACATGTTCGTCGACGCCTATCGCGCTCACACCGTCGAACCGAGCCGGGTCGTCGATCAGCACTCGCTTGCCTTCGGCCAGGACGGCATCGTTGGCGGTGTTCCACGCGACCCCGAGGCCGTCAGCGACGCGGGCGACGGTGAGGTGCTGCACCACGATCGCTTCGAGTGCCCACCGCAGCCCGCGACGCGACAGCTTGGCGCGCGGTTCGGCCGCAGCGGTGGTGTCTTGGCGCCATACATGCCCGCAGCCGGTGCATCTGTAGCGACGGATCGTCACCACCAGCGTGGTGGGACGCCAACCGAGTGGTTCATGCGCAAGCCGCCGGGTGACGGTGTCGCGCACACCGCCCTCGCAACCACACCGGCGGCACCACCGGTCAGGGGCGACGACGCGGCACGCCAGCACCGCACGATCTGGGGCGAGACGTTGTCCGGTAACGACGAGGCCAAGCTCGTCGAGCCGGGCGAACTTGGTCAGGTCAGGGCAAGCGAAGGTAGCGTCAGGCACGTCGAGGTTCTCTGGATGGGCAGCGTAGGAACTCCCATCATCAGGGGACCTCGACGCCTACCCGACCGCCGCCCTCACCACCGCCAGCACACCCTCATCTGTGATGAGCC
>CAZIIX010000409.1:0-2333 GCA_964539345.1 uncultured Actinomycetes bacterium
AAGTCCCGCGCGTCCTGCGGGAGCGCGTCGGTGTCGAAGGCTTCGTCATCGAGGAGGCCGTCCTCGGTGGCCTCGTTGGCCCCGTAGGAGTAGATGAGCCCGATCTTCAGTCGGCGGTCGGGTGGCAGGTCACGCTGTTCCAGCTGGAACGCGCCGTAGTAGCGGCGTGCGGCGTCGATGGAGGCGGTGGCGAAGATCGCGTTGAATCCGCGCACCCGCTTGCGTTTCCGGACGGCTTCGGCCTGGCGGCGGGTGCGGCTGGCAGCGGCGACGTTGGTGACCACGGAGTGTTCGTAGCTGGATGCGCGTTTGGTCTTCTGGTCGAAGTGCTCGAGCGTGTACCTGACGATCTCGCCAATGCGCTCCGGGGCGAGCAGCGCCCGCTCGGTGTCGATCGCCGAGACCTTCTTGTCGACGACGGTGCCGACCTTGATGGTGTTGACGTAGTCGATGCGGAACGGCAGCACGTTCTTGTCGGAGATCGCGTCGACGATGGTGTAGGTGTGCAGCTTGTCGCCGAACGCCTGCTCGGTGGTCTTGAGATGCGGGTTGCCGCCGGTGCCGGCGTTCGCGGCGAAGATCGGGGTGCCGGTGAAGCCGAACAGGTGGTAGCGCTTGAACGCCTTGGTAATGCCGGAGTGCATGTCGCCGAATTGGGAGCGGTGGCACTCGTCGAAGATGATGACGACGTGCCGGCCGTAGACCTCGTGGCCCTTGTTGGACTTGATGAACGTCGACAGCTTCTGGATCGTGGTGATGATGATGCGCGCCGCCGGGTCCGCCAGCTGGCGTGCGAGTACGGCAGTCGAGGTGTTGGAGTTGGCCGCGCCCTTCTGGAATCGGTCGTATTCGCGCATTGTCTGGTAGTCGAGGTCCTTGCGGTCGACGACGAAGAGCACCTTGTCGACGCTGGGCAGCGCCGAGGCGAGTTGCGCTGTCTTGAACGAGGTCAGGGTCTTGCCGGAGCCGGTGGTGTGCCAGATGTAGCCGCCCGCGGCGACGGTGCCGAGCTGCCGGTAGTTGGTGGCGATCGCGATCCGCTGAAGGATGCGCTCGGTGGCGACGATCTGGTAGGGCCGCATGACGAGCAGCAGCCGGTCGGCGGTCAGCACGCAGTACTGGGTGAGGATGCTCAGCAGCGTGTGTCGGGCGAAGAACGTGGTCGCGAAGGACATCAGATCCTTGATGGGCTTGTTGGTCGAGTCCGCCCACCACGAGGTGAATTCGAAGCTGTTGGAGGTGCGGCGGCCGCTGCCGCGCTTGCGCTGCTGGTCGAGGTGCTGCGCCCGGGTGGTGTTGGAGTAGTACTTGGTCAACGTGCCATTGCTGATGACGAACAGTTGCACGTACTCGAACAGGCCGGATCCGGCCCAGAAGCTGTCCCGCTGGTAGCGGTCGATCTGGTTGAACGCTTCGCGGATGTCGACGCCGCGGCGCTTGAGTTCGATGTGCACCAGCGGCAGTCCGTTGACCAGAATCGTCACGTCGTAACGGTTGGCGTAGCGGCCGCCGGTGCTGTGTGCGTCCGCGGGGTCGGCGCGGTCGACCTCGTACTGGTTGATTACCTGCAGCCGGTTGTTGTGGATGTGCTGCTTGTCCAGCAGCATGATGTTCTTGGTCGATCCGTCATCGCGCTTGAGCAGTTGGACGTGATCGTCGTGGATGCGCAGCGTCTTCTCCGCGATACCGTCGTTCCTGCCGGCGACCGTGTTCGTGAAGAACTCCTGCCACTCGGCGTCGGAGAATATGACGCCGTTCAGCTTCTGCAGCTGGATGCGGAGGTTCGCGATCAGGTCTGCCTCGGACGTGATCGGCAGGTAGTGGTACTCCTGCGATTCCAGCAGGCGGATCAGCCCGCGTTCGAGCTCTGCCTCCGACTGGTACCCGTCCGCCGACGTCGCCGCTGCTTCGTATTCGGCGACGACCGTGCTCTCGTCCGACACGGCGATCGGGTCGTAATGAGGAGGCGTGGTCATGGTAAATCACCCGGGGAGCTTCTCATCGCGGGCGCGCCGGCCTCGTCACAGTCAGGATCCCAGTCGGCCGCATCACATTGCCTCACGCGGTCTCTCATAGGTCTCCCTGTTGCGCAAGCCACTGCTGGCGGAGGGAATCAAGAGTGGGACCCGTGGGCTGGCTGACTCGCCAAGTGGTCCAGCCATTCGAGGACTGCAGACCTAGAGCGCTCGCAGCTGCGCCGCTGGGCGACTTGAATGCGACGCCCCGCACGACGATTTCGCCGTCCGCTGTGACGGTGCCTGTGCCACTCGTTCCGCCCTGTTTGAGGAACAGCGTTTCGCCAGCCCTGATCAGACCGCTCGAGACGAGATCGC
>CAZIIX010000410.1:0-2320 GCA_964539345.1 uncultured Actinomycetes bacterium
TTCTGGGCCACCTGGTGCGGCCCGTGCCGCATGGTGTCCCCGGTGCTCGAGGAGATCGCCGAGGCCAACGCCGACAAGGTGACGGTCGCCAAGGTCGATATCGACGCCAACCCGCAGACCGCGCAGAACTACCAGATCCTGTCCATCCCGACAATGCTGGTGTTCCAGGGCGGAAAGGTCGTCAAGCAGGTGGTCGGCGCCAAGCCCAAGGCCCAGCTGATCGCCGAATTCGCCGACGTTCTGGCCTGAACCACTCCCAACCCGAGGCACAATGGGAGGGGCTCACCGCCGCGGTGGGCACAGATGGTTGCCCACCACGGGTCCCAGGCCAAGGAGTGCGATGCTGCGACGCGGAGATCGTGACGCCGCTGTCGGGGCTATTCGCTCGGCGCTGGTGTCACTCGGCCTGCTCCCTGTCCAGGGGCCCGACTCGGACCTGTTCGACGCCGACGTCGACGCGGCCATCCGGGCGTTCCAGCAACGCCGCGGACTGATCGCGGACGGCTGCGTCGGCCCCGCCACCCAGCGGGAACTGCTCGCGGCCCGCTGGACGCTCGGCGATCGCACGCTGTCCTACACGCTGTCCGCGCCCATGGTCGGCGATGACGTCGCCGACCTGCAGACACGGCTGACCGAACTCGGCTACAACGCGGGGCGGCCGGACGGCGTGTTCGGCGCCCGCGTCGACTCCGCGGTGCGCCAGTTCCAACACCAACGCGGGATCTCCGATGACGGAGTGTTCGGGCCAGCCTCCCTTCGCGAACTGCAGCGCATCCAGCCGATGGCCACCGGCGGGCGCCCGCAGTACCTGCGCGAGTTCGAGCAGCTGCGCCAGGCCGGGCCGAGGCTCGGCGGCAAATGCATCGTCATCGACCCGGCACACGGCGGCGACGACGTCGGTTGGATCAGCGACGGCGTCCGCGCGTGTGACATCACGTTCGACATCGCCCGGCGGATCGAGGCACGGATGGTCGCGACCGGCATCCAGGCCTACCTGACCCGCGGGGAGGACGCCAATCCCAGCCAGTTCGAGCGGGCCAAGGTCGCCAACGATCTCGCCGCCGACCTGCTGATCAGCATCCACGTCGACGGCCTGCCCACCTCGCACGCGGCCGGCATGGCCACGTTCCACTTCGGGACGGACAACGGGCTGACGTCGTTCGCCGGTGAGGCGCTCGCGCACTTGGTGCACCGCGAGTTGCTCGCCCGCACCGGCATGATCGACTGCCGCGTGCACCACCGGCCGTGGGAGATCCTCCGCCGCACCCAGATGCCCGCGGTCCAGGTCGAACTCGGGTACCTGTCGAACTCGATCGACCGGGCGCGGCTCATCGACGACACGTTCCGCGACCGGGTCGCCGACGGGTTCCTGGTCGCGATCAAACGGCTGTACCTGGACGGCCATGACGATCGGCCGACGGGGACCTTCACGTTCGACGACCTGTTGAACTACGAACGGTCCATCCGGAGCAGCTAACGGCCATCCGTCGGCGCCCCGGGCGGGCTCAGTCCGTCGCGGGGGTATCGGTACGGCGTTCCAACTCGAAACCCCTTGTGTGGCAGTCGGTTTCGTTCCTCGGGCCCGGCCGTCGGGCGCGATTCGTCACCGTGACGTTTTAGCCGCGGGTCACTGCCTTCTGGTTTTATCGATGCTCGGGGCCATGATTCCGACGATGCGCTCCAGATCGTCCACGGTCGCGAATTCGACGACGATCTTGCCCTTCTTCCGTCCGAGGTCGACCCGCACCTTCGTCTCGAAGGCGTCGGACAGCCGCTCGGCCAGGTCGTCGACGCCGGGCATGGACATCTTCTTCGGGCCCGGACGGCTCTTCCGCGGTTGGGACCGCCCGAGCAGTGTGACCGCTTCCTCGGTGCCGCGGACCGACAGACCCTCCGCGACGATGCGCGCCGCGAGCTCCTCCTGGGCGCCCGGGTCATCGAGTGACAGCAGCGCCCGGGCATGCCCGGCGGACAGTACCCCGGCCGCGACCCGACGTTGGACGGGCACCGGCAGATTCAGCAGCCGGATCGTGTTGGAGATGACCGGACGGCTACGGCCGATGCGCGCCGCGAGCTCCTCGTGCGTGACGTCGAACTCCTGCAGCAGCTGCTGATAGGCGGCCGCTTCCTCCAGCGGGTTCAGGTTCGACCGGTGGATGTTCTCCAGCAGTGCGTCGCGGAGCAGGTCGGCGTCCTCGGTCCGTCGCACGATCGCGTCGATCGTCTCCACCCCGGCCTGCTGCGCGGCGCGCCAGCGACGCTCACCCATGACGAGCTCATAGCCGCCGGCCACCGGGCGGACGACGATCGGCTGCAGCAG
>CAZIIX010000411.1:0-2318 GCA_964539345.1 uncultured Actinomycetes bacterium
GCCTTATGTCATGGTGCGCACGTCAAATCCGATTGCGACTCGGCGTGTCGAGCCGTGAAATGCAAGGAGTGTGTGCTATGAGAGTCGAGATTCTCCGCCGAGCCCCCTGGGGGCGGCGATCACTGGCAGCGCTGGCGACATTGTCGATGATGGTCGGCCTGCTGATTGCGGTGGCGGTACGGCCCGCCGCGGCGGCGACCTGCCAGCCGTATCCGGATGTGAGCTCGTCCAACCCGCATTGTGCGAACATCGAGTGGCTGCGCGGCCAGGCGATCACCAAGCCTGCCGATGGCTATTACCACCCGCTCAATGACGTCACGCGCGGGTCGATGACGGCGTTCCTCTTCCGTCTCACCAACCCGGGGAAGGCCTCGCCCGCCTGCGCGGATCCGTTCCCCGATGTCAATGCGGGCAACGTCTTCTGCGGATATATCAGCTGGGCGCAGCAGAACGGGATCGCCCAGGGCTATCCCGACGGGTCCTTCGGCTCCGACCGGCCCGTGACGCGCGGCGCGATGGCGGCGTTCCTGCATCGCATCGCCACCGGCCGGCCGGCACCGCAGTGTGACCCGGGCGCGTTCGCGGACGTCCCCGCCTACGACGTGTTCTGTGGCGTCATCACCTGGATGAAGAACAACGGCATCACGTACGGCGTGGGCGACGGCACGAACTACGGCACCGCCCAGCCGGTGAATCGGCAATCGATGGCGTCGTTCCTGCACCGCATCGCCACGCTGATGGGCATCCCGGACCGTCCGGCGGTGCCGAATACGCCGGTGACGCCGCAGAAGCCGTCCACTCCGAAGCCGCCATCGACTCCGAAGCCGCCATCGACTCCGAAGCCGCCGAGCACACCGTCCACGCACTCCTTCTCCGATGGGATGCACCGCGTCGGAACGGGCGTCGTGCCCGGTCTGTATCGCGCGAAGGTCCCGGCCGGCGAGATGTGCTACTGGGAGCGGCTCAGCGACGCGTCGGGCAGTTTCGACAGCATCATTTCGAACAACATCACCTTCGACTATGCGCTGGTTCAGATCTATCCGTCCGACGCCTACGTGAGTTCGCAGGACTGCGGCACCTGGCGCCCGGTCTCTGAGTCACCGGCATGGAACTTCCACGGATCGATCCCAGGTGATGGCATGTTCGTCGTCGGCGTGGACATTCAGCCGGGCACCTATCACCAGACTGCCAGTGGCTGCTACTGGGAGCGTGACCGCGCGGCCACGGGTTCGCTGCTCGACATCATCGTCAATGACTACACCTCCGGCCCGAGCTACGTCACGATCGAGCCGACCGACGCGGTCTTCGCCACGACGAGGTGCTCGACGTTCACCCGCGTCAGCTGACGCGCGCCGGGCGGTCGCTGGGCCCTTGCCCTGGCGGGTGACACGCATGCCCCGGCGTGGCTCTGCGGGAGCCGCGCCGGGCCACGCGTGGTGGTGATGACTGCTCGATCCCGGACGACCGTGATCTGCGTGACGGAGGAAAACCGCACGGCAGCGTGCGGCAGTTCACACGGCGACGACCTCGACCAGGCTGTCGACGCCGACGAAGTCCTTTGCGTTGCGCGTATAAACGCGGGCGGAGTGCGCATGTGCGGTGGCCGCGATGAGGAGGTCCATCGTGCGTGCTCGGGGCTGGCGGCCGGCAGCGACGACCGCGGCGGCCAGCTGACCGTAGCTTGCTGCCACCGCCTCATCGACCGGCAGCGCATCAAAACGCCGCTGCACGACGGAGAGCCGGCGCAGTCGCTCGGCGCGGACGCTCTCGTCCGTCGCCACTAGCACTCCGAAGTGCAGCTCTGCCACCGTGGCCGAGCTGATGGCCAACTCTCCGTCCAAGGGGCCGATGCCGGTGGCGATCACCACGCTCGTGTCGAGGATCGCCCTCACGCCGCGGTCCATGGATCACGTAATGCGTGATCGATACGGTCGCGGTCGGCCTCCCACTCGGTGTCCTCCGGGCCGGCGAACAAGTCCGCGATCGCGTCGAAGCTGCGCCATTGCTGGGTCGCCGCAGCGACGAGGCGCGCGCTGGGCCGGCCGGCGACGGTGACGGTGATCTGCTCGCCGGCCTGCGCCCTGCGCACTAGCTCGGAGGCGTCCTGGCGTAGTTCCCGCAGTCCCACCGTCTCTTCCATACCACAAAGGTAGCACAAGTGCTACCGCAGGGTCTGCTGGGCCTTTGCGCGGGCGGTCGCTGGACATTGACTCCCGGCGACAGACGCGTGCCCCGGCGCGGCTCTGCGGGAGCCACGCCGGGGCACGCGTTACCGGTGTGGGGTCGGGGCTATTCCAAGTAGCCCTCGATGCGGTGCA
>CAZIIX010000412.1:0-2310 GCA_964539345.1 uncultured Actinomycetes bacterium
CCGGCCGCCTACTGGCCCGATGCCGCGGATGCACCGCCACCCGCACCGTGAACCACCGGACGGCACCCGCCGACCCGGACAACAGGAAGGAAGCACGATGAGCCGAGAATCGCCCGCGCACATGCAGGCACGAATCGCCGCCGAGTACGGGGTCACCGCTGACGCCGACATGCTCAGCGGCACCGACGAGAACCGGATGCGACGGCAGGCCGAGCGACTCAGGGAACTATCCGAGGACCGGCTGGCAAGGTTCGCCGGCGACGTGTTCGGCCGGCCGTCGACCCGAGCACTGACCGAGACGGACACCGAACCCGGCCGGCACATCGTCACCACCGAAGGTGGAGAACCACCGGCCGCAGACAACCCGATGCGCGACATGACGCGCACCGTATTCCGCAACTCAGACCTCGACTAGAAGGAGAACCATCATGCAGTACGACCGCGAAATCCTAGGACAAGTGACCAACCTCGAATCGGCGCTGCGCCGATGCGGACTGGAACTACCGCCCGCAGTCGTCGCCGCCATCGACCAGGCCAACACCGACGCCGCAGACCTGGCAGCCGGCACCGCCGGCGATGTCGCCGCAGCAGTCCTACAGGCACGGGCCGCGGGCAAGAACCCCGAGACCGACAAGAAGGTCACCGCCGCACTACTGGCAACCCTGACCGGCCCGGCCAACGGCATCCTCGCCACCGAGCGGGCACGCCGCACCGTCGACGCCATCCGGGCGCACGCCGGAGAAGTCATCGCCGACCTGGCCGATGTTGTCGACGCGGCACAACACGACCTCGAGGCCGCCCGGAACGTGTGCGGCACCGTCGACGTGGCAGGCGAGATCGACCCCACACGATCAACCCCCGAGGTTGCCGCAGCGTTCGCAACATACCGGGACGCCGCAGCGAAGGTCGACACCGCCGTCCGAGCATGGCAGACCGTCGCAACGATCACCGGCACCCGCACCGGGGACCGGACCCTGATCGTCGCGCCGCTCGACCCCGACCAGCGGGCAGCGATGACAGTCAAGGCCGGAGCCGCTGAGGTCATCGCGGCCGGGATCCGCCTCGACCTGGCAGACCTCGACGGATACCGCCAGCGAGCCGACGAACTACGCGCCGCACGCGAACGGCAGACACAAGCCGACGACGCAGCAGGACGATACGCAATCGCGAAAGTTCAAGGCGTCACCGTTGGATAACCGGCCCCCACCGCCCCGGCCCCCACCGAGGGGCCGGGGCAACCGGACCAACACGCGAACACGCGAACCGATGCACACAGCACAGCACCACCACGACGACACCGGTCAACGGCAGACACCGACCGCGCCGCCGCTCGCCGGCAACGCCACAGCGACGACAGACACCGAACGCACACGTCCGGCCCCCTGGGGGGGTGACTCGCCCCCGGCCTTGCCTCCGCCCTTCCCGGCTAAGGCGAGATATTTCCACGACCCTGAAACCCAGAGCCCTACACAACCTGAACGGAGCACATGACATGCCCAACAAGATTCCGAAACCACCTGTTGGCCTGCGAAAGTCGGGCCGGGCACTATGGCACGCGGTGCTCACAGATTGGGCGCTGGACGAGCATGAGGAGACGCTGCTGCGCGAGGCGTGCCGGACTGCCGATCTGCTCGACGCGCTGCAGGACCAGCTCGAGCGTGACGGTCTCATGTCCGAGTCGTCGCAGGGTTCACGTGTGCATCCGGCGGCCGCCGAGTTGCGCCAGCAACGGATAGCGTTCGCCCGATTGATGACCGCGCTGCGTATCCCCGCGGGCGAGGACGACGGCCGCGACCAGCGCCGCGGCACACGCGGCGTCTACCGGATGGGAGCCTGAGATGAGACGACGAACTGAGGAGCTGCTGCTGAGCATCCCCGACGCGCTGATGACCTACGACCCGCCGACGACCAACGCCGCCGAGTGGTACACCGGACTCGACAAGTGGGAGGACGATCGCCGGAAGTGGGCCGAGGCCAACGAACTCGACCCGGACGATCTGCCGTGGGCGTTCATCGGTGACGCCCCGTTCAACCCGGACGACGTATGAAACGCCGCATCCACAACACCACACCGACCACCGCCGCCGAATGCGCAGCACTGTTCGCACGGGTACAACGCGAGGTCGACGCCGGCATGCTCGACCGCACCGACCCGAGGCGACCGGCCGCCCTGGCCGAGGCGCTGCGTCCGTTCGGTGTCGATGTTGTCGACTGCATCCGGGCCCGCCGGGCACTGCGCCGGGGCACCCGCTGGCGACCCGGCACCTGACCGCACACACGAAACCGCCCCGACCATCACGGCCGGGGCGG
>CAZIIX010000413.1:0-2308 GCA_964539345.1 uncultured Actinomycetes bacterium
GACAGCGGGAACACCTGCTGGCCGGCGTAGCCGATGCCGACCAGCACGACCAGGGCGGTGACGGCGGCGATCGGCGGGCCGAGGTAGTCGTCCGGACCGGCGGGCATGGCCCGCGCCCGGGCGGAGCTCAGCGCCAACACGGCGATTCCGACCGCGCCGGCGGCGTAGATGATCGACGCGGCCACGTAGCAGGCGATCTTGGACCAGCGCGCCGCCAGCGCCTGCCAGGCCGGCATGACGAGCAGTGCGGGGCCGACGAACGCCGCGAACAGCACCGACGACATGCCGGCATGGCCGAGCACCACCCGGGCGAGGTAGTCGACGCCCGCGAGCATGGTGCCGATGCCGGCGGCCTGGATGACGAACACGATCCACAGCCGGGCGAAGCGCGGGGCGGCGCGGACGGCGGCGAACGTGGCGCGCCAGCCGACGGCGCTGGGCCTGGGGTGGCCGATGGGGGCGCGGGCGGTGCCCAGGAAGGACCAGATGGCGCCGATGGCGATCAGCGCGCCGACGCCGACGCCCATCAGCCGGTAGCCGGAGATGCCGCCGGCGGCGTCCCGGATGGCCGGGGCTCCGGCGCCGGTGACCAGGATGGCGACGGCCAGCACCGCGATGCGGCGCGTCATCAGGTGGGTGCGTTCGGCCGGCGAGTCGGTCATCTCGGTGGGCAGCGCCACGTACGGGACCTGGTAGAGCGCGTAGGCGGTGGCGGTGAGCAGGAACATGGCCACCACCCACACCGTGACGCCGGCGGTGCCGAAGCCGGGGTGGGCGAACATGGCGGCGAACAGCACGGCGGTGGCGATGCCGCCGTAGAGCAGGTAGGGGCGGCGCGGACCGCGGGGGCCGCGGGTGCGGTCGGAGAGCCGACCGGCGATGGGGTTGAACACAACGTCCCACGCCTTGGGCAGCAGGACGAGGACGCCGGCCAGTGCGCCGCCGATGCCGATCGTGTCGGTGAAGTACGGCAGCAGCAGTAGTCCGGGCACGGTGCCGAACGCGCCGGTGGCCAGTGATCCGGACGCGTAGCCGATGCGCACGCTGCGCGGCAGCCGGCCGTCCGGCTCGCGCTCCGGCGTGGTCGTCATGGGCGGCGCTAGTCGCCGAGCAGGGCGTCGACGAACGCCTCCGGTTCGAACGGCGCGAGATCGTCGGGCCCTTCGCCGAGGCCGACGAGTTTGACCGGCACGCCCAGTTCGCGCTGGACGGCGACGACGATGCCGCCCTTGGCCGTGCCGTCGAGCTTGGTGAGCACGATGCCGCTGACGTTGACGACCTCGGCGAACACCTTGGCCTGGACCAGTCCGTTCTGCCCGGTGGTGGCGTCCAGCACCAGCAGGACTTCGTCGACTTCCGCTTGCTTCTCGACGACCCGCTTGACCTTGCCCAGCTCGTCCATCAGGCCGGTCTTGGTGTGCAGCCGGCCGGCCGTGTCGATCAGCACCACGTCGGCGCCGGTGGACACGCCGGTCTTGACCGCGTCGAACGCCACGGATGCGGGGTCGGCCTTCTCCGGGCCGCGCACCAGGGTGGAGCCGGAGCGGTCCGCCCAGGTGGCGAGTTGTTCGGCGGCGGCGGCGCGGAACGTGTCCGCCGCGCCCAGCACGACGGAGTGCCCGTCGGCGACGAGCACGCGGGCGAGTTTGCCGGTGGTGGTGGTCTTGCCGGTGCCGTTGACCCCGACCATCAGCACGACCGCGGGGCGGCCGTCGTGCGGCAGGGCGCGCACCGAGCGGTCCGCGCCCGGGCCGACCGCGTCGATGAGCACGGACCGGAGCATCGCGCGGGCGCCCGCGGCATCGGCGACCCCGCGGGAGGCGACCTGCTCGCGCAGCGCATCGGTGATCTCCAACGCCGCGGTGGCGCCGAGGTCGGCCATGAGCAGGGTGTCCTCGACCTCCTCCCAGGAGGCCTCGTCCAGGTCGCCCGCGCCGAGCAGTCCCAGCAGCGAGCGGCCGAACATCGACTGGGAGCGGGACAGGCGGCCGCGCAGCCGGGAGAGCCGGCCGGTGGTCGGGGCGATCTCCTCGGTGATCGGCGCCGCGTCCTGCGGGACCACCTCGGTCGGCGTGGGCTCGGCTGCGGCAGGTGCCGCGGTCCCGGGTGTAGCAGCTGGCGCGGGCTCGGTCGGAGCGGCGGGCGTCGTGGCCGGAGTCGCGGCCGGTGCCTCCTCGGCGGGCGCGGTGTCGACCGGCCCGGTGGGCTCCGCCTCGGCCGCCGGTTCGGCCGCCTCCTGCGGGGCGGTCGGCGCTGCCGCGGGCGCAGCCTCGGCGGGCGCGCTGTCGACCGGACCGGTGGGCTCCGC
>CAZIIX010000414.1:0-2300 GCA_964539345.1 uncultured Actinomycetes bacterium
TCAGTCGGCGAAGGCGCGGCTGACCACGGCGCGTTGCTCCACGTCGTGCACCTTGGTCGAGCCCGCTGAGGGCGCAGACATCGCGCGCCGCGAGACCCGGCTGATACCGGCCAGCCGCGGCAGCACCTCGGGGAGGTTGAGCTTCAGGAAGCTCCAGGCGCCCTGGTTCGACGGTTCCTCCTGCACCCAGCGGAAGTCCACGTCGTCACCGTACGCGGACAGCACATGGTCGAGCTTGCGCCGCGGGATCGGGTAGAGCTGCTCGAGCCGCACGATCGCGGTATCGGTGATCTCGTTCTTCGTGCGGTGCGCATCCAACTCGTAGTAGAGCTTGCCGGAGGTCAGCAGCACGCGGCGCACCCGGTGCGGATCCACGGTGTGGTCCGGGAGCACCGATTCGAACTTGCCGCCGGTGAAGTCCTCGACCGCCGAGACCGCGGCCTTGTTGCGCAGCATGGACTTCGGTGTGTACACGACCATCGGCCGGTGCACGCCGTCGAGCACGTGCCGGCGCAGCAGGTGGAAGTAGTTGGCCGGGGTGGACGGCATGGCCACCGTCATCGATCCTTCGGCGCACAGCTGCAGGAATCGTTCGATCCGGCCGGAGGTGTGGTCCGGTCCCTGCCCCTCGTGCCCGTGCGGCAGCAACAGCACCACGCCGGACTCCTGGCCCCACTTGGCCTCGCCGGAGGAGAGGTATTCGTCGATGACGGACTGCGCGCCGTTGACGAAGTCGCCGAACTGCGCCTCCCAGACCACCAGTGCGTCGCGGTTGGACACCGAGTACCCGTATTCGAAGCCGAGTGCGGCGTACTCGGTCAGTGCCGAGTCGTAGATCAGGAAGCGTTCCTGCTCCTCCGACAGATGTTGCAGCGGCAGGTATTCCGCCCCGTTGTTCTTGTCGATCAGCGCGGCGTGCCGCTGGACGAAGGTGCCGCGGCGGGTGTCCTGGCCGCTCATCCGGACGAGCCGGCCGTCGATCATCAGCGATCCGATGGCCAGCAGCTCACCGAACGACCAGTCGATGTGCCCCTCGCGGGACATCTCGTGCCGCCGGTCCAGGACGGTCTTGACCCGCGGGTGCGGCGTGAACGACTCCGGCAGGTTCACGTGCGCGTCGCCGATGCGGTGCACGACCTCCAGCGGGATCTTGGTGTCCACCTTGGTGGGGATGGCTTGTTGGGTCTCGACCGAGTCGGACGGCTCCGGCGGGGTCTGCTCCATCTCCCGCACCTCGTTGAAGACCCGTTCGAGCTGGGTGTGGTAGTCGTGCACCAGCTCCTCGGCCTCGTCCTCGGACAGATCCCCGCGGTCGACGAGCGCCTCGGTGTAGATGGTGCGCACGCTGCGCTTGCCGTCGATGATCTGGTACATCTGCGGGTTCGTCA
Source organism: uncultured Actinomycetes bacterium (assembly GCA_964539345.1). Lineage (GTDB taxonomy): Bacteria > Actinomycetota > Actinomycetes > Mycobacteriales > Nakamurellaceae > Nakamurella. Next base: position 1,389 of record CAZIIX010000414.1, read on the forward strand.
TCGACGGGTCGTCGCCCTCGTTGTGGCCGCGGCGGCGGTAGCAGACCAGATCGATGACGACGTCCTTACCGAACGTCTGCCGGTACTCCATCGCAAGCTTGGCGACCCACACGGCGGCTTCCGGATCGTCCCCGTTGACGTGGAAGATCGGCGCCTGGATCATCTTCGCCACATCGGTGGAGTACTCGCCGGAGCGGGAGTGTTCGGGTGCGGTGGTGAAGCCGACCTGGTTGTTGATCACCACGTGCACCGTGCCGCCGGTGCGGTACCCGCGCAGCAGCGACAGGTTCAGCGTCTCGGCGACCACGCCCTGGCCGGCGAACGCGGCATCGCCGTGCAACATCAGCGCCATGACGGAGAAGCCGCCCTCGCCGCGATCGATCCGGTCCTGCTTGGCCCGCACGACACCCTCGAGCACCGGGTCGACGACCTCCAGGTGGGACGGGTTGGCGACCAGCGACACATCGACCTGGCCGTCCCCGAACGGACGGATGTACTTGCCCTCCGCGCCGAGGTGGTACTTGACGTCGCCGGACCCGTGCGCCAGCGACGGATCCAGGTTGCCCTCGAACTCGCGGAAGATCTGTGAGTACGGCTTGCCGACGATGTTCGCCAGCACGTTCAGCCGGCCGCGGTGGGCCATGCCGATGACGACCTCGTCGAGCTCGTGCTCGGCGGCCACGTTCAGGCAGGTGTCCAGCAGCGGGATCAGCGTCTCGCCGCCCTCCAGCGAGAACCGCTTCTGTCCAATGTATTTCGTCTGCAGGAACGTCTCGAAGGCCTCGGCGACGTTGAGCTTGGTGAGGATGTACTTCTGCTCCTCGGCGCCCGGGTTCCCCCGGCGATGCTCGACGCGTTCCTGGATCCACTTGCGCTGCACCGGATCCATGATGTGCATGTACTCGACGCCGA
>CAZIIX010000415.1:0-2294 GCA_964539345.1 uncultured Actinomycetes bacterium
CGCCCGGCAGGATTCGAACCTGCGACCTGAGGATTAGAAGTCCCCTGCTCTATCCGGCTGAGCTACGAGCGCCCGGCGCCACGGCCCGCAACTGCAGCGGCGCAGTCCACAGGGTAAACCGGACCCGTCCGCCGGCAAACCCCGGATCGGGTCGGACGAGCGTTGTGATTCGCGCCGGACGCGGCGGCGACGGCCCGCGCACGACGTAGGCTCGATAGCGTGTCGGAGCTCGCCAACCCCGGTCGCCTCGCTGCGCCGTCAGCCCCCGTGAACCACCGGTGGCGGGTCGGCGTCCTCTCCGTCACGGCCGTCGTCATCGCCGGCTGCGTCGCCGCCGCGCTCGCGGCCCTCGTGCCGGCGCGCAACATCATCCCCGGCCTGCCCGATGCCGGACCGCTGACCTCCTTGAGCCTGCCCGCCGTCAAGGCGCTGTTCGACCTGATGGCCGCCGCCACCGTGGGCTGGCTGATCGCGGCCGCGGCTCTCGCCCCGCCGCAGCGGTCCGGTCTGGTCGACGTGTCCGGGTACCGCGCGCTGCGCGCCGCGTCGCTGTCGGCGACCGTGTGGGCCGTCGCCGGCCTCGCCCTGGTGCCGCTGACGCTGTCCGACACGCAGGGCCGGCCGCTGTCCCAGTCGCTGGGCGCGCACGCGATCATGACGGCGCTCGGCATCCTCACCAACATGCGTGGCCCGGCGATCGCCGCCGTCATCGCCATCGTCATCGCCATCGGCGCACGCATGGTGATGCGCCCGGTGTGGGCGTTCATCCTGCTCGGTCTGGCCCTCGTCGCGCTGCTGCCGATGGCCGTCGCCGGCCACACCGCACAGGCCGGCGACCACGACCTGGCCGTCGACAGCCTGCTCTACCACCTCGTCGGCGCCACCGTCTGGGTCGGCGGCCTGATCGCGTTCATCGGCCTGGCACGGCAACGGGCGAAGCACCTGGACACCATCGCCCGGCGCTACTCGACGCTGGCGCTCATCGCGTTCGTGGTGGTCGCCGCGTCCGGCGTCATCAATGCCATGATCCGCATGCCGTTCCTCTCCGACCTGTGGACCACCGACTACGGACGGCTGATCACGGCGAAGATCGCGGCCGTCGCGGTACTCGGCGCCATCGGCTTCCTGCACCGCCAGCGCACGCTGCCGCTGATCGGCGAACGTGGCGAGGCGCGGCCGCTGATCCGGCTGGCGGTGGTGGAGGTCGTCATCATGGCGATCACCATCGGTATCGCCGCCACGCTCAGTCGCACTGCGACGCCGCCGCCCACCGGGGTGGTGCCCTCGGACATCGCGCAGGTCCTCGGCTACGACCTGCCCGGGCCGCCCACCGTGGCCAACCTGCTGCTGTACTGGCGGTTCGACCTGATCGCCGGCACCGCCGCGATCGTGCTCGCCGCCGTCTACGTCATCGGGGTGATCCGGCTACGCCGCCGCGGCGACAGCTGGCCCGTCGGCCGGACCATCGCCTGGCTGGTGGGCTGCGCCACCCTGCTGATCGCCACCTCGTCCGGATTCGGCGCGTACGGACACGCCCAGTTCTCCATCCACATGATCGAGCACATGTTCCTGGCCATGATGGTGCCGATCTTCCTGGTGCTGGGCGGGCCGGTCACTTTGCTGCTGCGGACGCTGCCGCCGTCCGGCCGCGAGGACCCGCCCGGGCTGCGCGAGGCGGTCGTCGGGCTCGTCCACTCCCGGGTGTCCCGGTTCCTGACCCACCCGCTGATCGTGCTGCCGCTGTTCATCGCCAGCTTCTACGTGCTCTACTTCACCGAGCTGTACAGTCTGATGATCTCCACGCACGTGGGGCACCTGATCATGACGATCCACTTCGTGCTGACCGGGTACCTGTATTACTGGGTCGTCATCGGCGTCGACCCGGCCCCCCGGAAGCTGTCCGCCCCGGTCAAGCTCGCCGTGGTGCTCGTCGCCATGCCGTTCCACGCCTTCTTCGGTCTCGCGCTGATGAGCTCGCACGAACTGCTGGCCGCGGACTACGTGCACCGGCTGGCGCTGCCATGGGTCACCGACGCGCTGTCCGACCAGCAGCTCGGCGGCGGGATCGGCTGGGGATTCACCGAGATCCCACTGCTGGTCGTCATGATCGCGCTCGCGGCGCAATGGTCGCGCAGCGATGAGCGGCAGTCCAAGCGGGACGATCGCCGCGCCCGACGCGACCAGGACGCCGATCTGGCGGCCTACAACGCCATGCTGGCGAAGATGGCCGAGTACGACCGGGTCTCGCGGGACTAGACCTGCACCGGCCCCGGCCAGTGCCGGCCGCGGCTCGA
>CAZIIX010000416.1:0-2294 GCA_964539345.1 uncultured Actinomycetes bacterium
GGAGTGGCGGCAGCCGACCGGGTGGCGATCGCCAGCACCGTCGTCATACCGGACCGGTGCGCGTGGCCGAGTACCTCCCGCAGCAGCCGTGTCTTGCCCACACCCGGCGGCCCCGCGAGGACCGCGCCGCGCGCCCGGTCCGCACCGGCTTCGCCGTCATCGAACAGTGCGGTGAGCAGCGCCATCTCCTCGGACCTGCCCACTAGCGGCAGATCGAGTCGAGGCTGCTGGTCGCCGTCCATGCACCTCCACGAAATCGACCCCGGCGAGAATCTTCCCACCGCGAGGCGACCCGCGCCACCGATCGCGGCGCGCTCAGCGGGCCAGGTCGCGGCGGCGGAACCCGGCGAAACCCGCGGCGAGCAGCGCCGCGCCGGCCAGCAGCACCCACACCAGCCCGAGCCACTGCGGATCGCCGGCCGCGACCTCGGGCACGTGCCAGAACGGGCTGACCGCCAGGGCCCAGTCCGGCAGCCCGAATGTCGGGCCGAGGATGCTCAGCCCGAAGGACAGCAGGATGCCCACCCATGCGGCGATCGGCACCTGCGGGCGTGCCCCGATGACGGCGGCCGCGAAGGCCACCACGGCCCACACCGCCGGCAGCGTCGCCGCCGCCTGCCCGAACGCGTCCGCCCAGGACAGCCCGATGTCGGCGGTCGACGCCAGCGCTCCGATGACGGCGCCAGCGACGAGCACCCCGAGGGTGGGCCCGCCCAGGGCGACCAGCACAGCGCTGCCGAAATAGCGGTGCCGGGTGACGGTGGTCGCCATGACCGGCTCCACCCGGTCGCTCATCTCCTCCGTGCGCATCTTCACCACGTACTGCACACCGGAGATGGACGCGACGATGCCGACCAGGGTCAGGATCGTCGTCAGGAACGCGGCGATGAGATCGCCCGGCGTCGCGGCTCCGGCGGCCAGGATCTTGCTGGCGGGGCTGCCCGGGCCGAACAGGGTGTCCGCGGAGGTGGCGAAGTAGCCGAACACGAAGCCGAGTGCGACGAACGCGGACGTCCACGCGACGAGCGAGCCGCGGTTGAGGTACATGGCGAGCGCCGCGCTGGAGTGCAGGCGGCCCCGGACCGGGCCCGGCCGCGGGGCTATCACACCCTGGCCGAAATCGCGCCGGGACTGCAGGCGCGCCGCCACCAGGAGCAGCAGCACGGTCAGCCCGACCGCGAGCAGCAGCGGCCACCAGCGGTCGCCGGCTGCCGGCCGCGTCTGCTGGATCCAGCCCAGCGGATTGGCCCACAGCGTCCAGCCCGGAGCACCCATGGCATAGCAGAAGCCGCGGAGCAGATAGAGGATTCCGAGCGTGGCCACGGCGATCGCATTGGCGGTACGCGCGTCCGTGCCGAGCTGCGAGCAGATCGCGGCGACGCCCGCGAACAGCCAGCCGGTTGCCGCGAACGTTGCCCCGAGCAGCAGTGAGATCGCCCATCCGCCACCGCATGCCACGGTGACCAGGGCGGCGACCACCCCCGCCGCCACGGACATGACAAGGGCCATGGCGACCGCCGTCGCCAGCCTCGACCCGCGGCCGACCACGCCCGATGCCAGCAGCTCCGCCTGCCCGGAGTCCTCCTGGCCGCGGCTGGCGCGGGTCACGGTGAGGATCGCACCCAGCGCCGTGAGGAGACCGCCCAGTGCCAGGCTGCGCCACGCGTTGAACCCGTCGACCGTGCTCAGGTCGTGGGCAGGTCCGAAGATCAGGCTCATGGCGGGGTTGGCGCCGATCGCCGATGCCAGGCCGGCGCGATCGGACAGGGACGGAAACACGATGGGGTAGAACAACACCGAGGAGGCGGACAGCGCGGTGACGATGGCGACCCAGGGAGCCAGCAGCTTCCGCTCGTGCTTCAGCGAGGTGCGCAGCAGCGGGCGGACCCCGACCAGGGCGGTGCTCACGCCGACGCCTCCGTGGGGCGCTCGTCATCGGCGGGGGAGTCGGCCGGGGCCTCGTCATACAGTCGCAGGAAGAGGCTCTCCAGGGAGGGCGGTTCGACGGTGAGCGAGGCGAGGCCGAAGCGGGTCAGTGCCGTGATGGCCTCGCCGATGCGGTGCGCGTCGACGGATCCGGTGAGCCTGGTGCCGTCCAGCCGGGGGTGGTGGAGCAGTGCCAGGCAGCTCTCGTCGGGAGTCTCGTTCAACACCGCGCGGATGGTGCTACGTGTGTTGCCGCGCAGGTCGGCCAGGGTGCCGTGCCGCACGATCCGCCCGTCCCGGATGATGCCGACCTGATCGGCCAGCGCTTCGATCTCGGACAGGATGTGGCTGCTGAGCAGGATGCTCGC
>CAZIIX010000417.1:0-2282 GCA_964539345.1 uncultured Actinomycetes bacterium
TCGGGGTCGGCATCGACTATTCCCTGTTCGTCGTCACCCGTTACCGGGAAGGACTCGCCGCCGGGCTCGACCCGGGCGAAGCCGTCGCCGGTGCGCAGCGCACCGCGGGCCGCTCCGTGTTCTTCGCCGGAGCCACCGTCGTGATTGCCATCCTCGGACTGCTCACCATGGGCATGCCGCTGATCAACGGGGTCGCCATCGGCGCCGCCCTCGCCATCGCCATCACCATGGCGGCCGCATTGACCCTGCTGCCCGCCCTGCTCGGCTTCACCGGCCGGAAGATCGACCGATTCGGACTCCGTCACCGCACCAAGGTCACCACCGACGGGCGGCTCGCCCGCCGCTGGAGCCACTCGGTCCAGCGCCACCCCTGGCCCTACGCGGTCGGCTCCCTGATCATCCTGGCCGTGCTGACCATCCCGACGTTCTCAATGCGGCTCGGGTTCAACGACGCCAGCACCCTGCCACCGGACAACACCGCCCGACAGGCGTACGACATGCTCGCCGACGGATTCGGCCCCGGCATCAATGGGCCACTGTTCACCGTCGTCACCCAGCCGCAGGGACAACTCGCCGCTACCACCCTTGGCGAGCTGCGCGACCGCATCTCCGACACGGGCAACGTCGCCGCCGTCAGCCCGCCGATCCGCAGCGCCGACGGCCAAATCGGCATGCTCGTCGTCACACCAGCCACCGGGCCCAGCGACGCGGCCACCGCCGAACTGGCCCGCACCCTCGACCGGGATGTCATACCCGGCACACTGCACGAGACGGCCCCGGACGCGCACGGCTACCTGACCGGATCCACCGCAGCAATCGTCGACTTCTCCGCCTACACCGCCGCCCGGATACCCGCGTTCCTCGCGGTCATCATGGCGCTCGCGTTGTGCCTCCTCACCGTCGTTTTCCGCTCCCCGGTCGTCGCGGCCAAAGCCGTCCTGGTCAACCTGCTCTCCATCGGCGCATCGTTCGGCGTCGTCGTCGCCGCGGTGCAATGGGGTTGGGCCAGCGGGCTGTTCGGCCTCGACCAGCCGATCCCGGTCATTGCCTGGGTGCCCATGATGATGGTCGCGGTCGTCTTCGGACTCTCCATGGACTACGAGGTCTTCCTGCTCTCCCGCATCAAGGAACACCATGACGATGGCCAGTCCAACGCCGAAGCGGTCGCCAGCGGGCTCGCCCACACCGCCCGGGTCATCACCGTGGCCGCCGCGATCATGATCTGCGTCTTCGCCGGCTTCATCCTCGGCGGCGCCATCGACCTCGCCGTGTTCGGGTTCGGCCTCGCCGTCGCCGTCCTGATCGACGCGTCACTGGTGCGTCTGGTCCTCGTGCCGGCAGCCATGGAACTGCTCGGCGAATACAACTGGTGGCTGCCACGCCGATGGCGCCGCCGACTATCCGTGCGTCCACACTGAGTCGCCATGATTCGGAGAGTCGTCAATCAGGTACGTGACCGTGGTCGGCGTGGCGGTACTCGTCCCGTAGATCGATGGGCGTGCGGGGACGTCTGGGATGCTCGGACCAGCGGCCGAATGGGCAGAGCAACGTCGATGTTGAGCTCGGCGACTCTATGCGATGCCAAGGAAGACGAGCATCGAGCGGTTCACGGCGAGCATCTCTGCGTCCGTCAGCGTCCCGATGACTCCACCAAGCCTGTTCCGGCGCACCGTCGTGATCTTGTCGATCATGATTCGACTCGTTGCTGTCAGGCCGTTCGCCTCAGTGGGATCGATGGCGATACGCAGCAGGCTCTCGGTCGGATCTGAGGTGAGCGGGCACACGGCAACGGAGTTCGTGGCATCGAACCTGTCCGACTGGAGGATCAACGCGGGGCGGGGTTTGCTCGTGTAGTCGCCCGGAGCGGCAACCGTCCACAGCTCTCCGCGCTTCACGCATCGTCCGCGTCATCGGGAAATTGCGAGATCGCATCGACGAACGCCTGGTCCCGTTCGGCATCCCCGCTGGTGGCCAGCGCCACCGACTGACGATGGCATTCTTCGTCAAAGCCCGGCGCGTTGGTGTCCGGAACCCAGATCTGGAGCGGGCGCATACCCTGCGCCCGCAGCCGCGCGCGGTGCTGCGCGACGCGGCGATTGACGGTGTGAGCCATGCCCTGATGTTACATGAAACGGCGTGCACTAACCGATCGCTGAGCGGGACGCCAGTGGCTGCGGCAGACGTCTGGGGCTGGTGGTCTCTCCGTCCGATTCACCGCTGTCAGTGGTCACGGTCGTTCCCACCTCCACGTCTGCTGGCGGTTCCATCCACCGCCCGGCACT
>CAZIIX010000418.1:0-2267 GCA_964539345.1 uncultured Actinomycetes bacterium
AGTCCTTCCCGGTAACGGGTGACGACGAACAGGGAATAGTCGATGCCGACCCCGACGGCCAGCATCGCCGCCAGCGGCACAGCGGCCGACGACATGCCGATCACGTTCGCGACGAGCATGACCGCCGCGACCCCGCAACCGGCGCCGAACCCCGCGACCAGCAGCGGCAGACCCATGGCGAGCAGTGACCCGAACCCCAGGAACAACAGGACCGCGGCGATGAGGATTCCTACCCCGGTGCCGGGCCCGCCGCCCTCCGTCGTCTGGAACATGGACCCGGCGAACGCCACCTGCAGCCCCGGCGCTTGCGGCGTGACTTCGTTGGGCAGGGCCTGGATCGACGCGAGCCGATCATCGGGGATCGTCCCGTCGGATCCGGTGGGCACCTGAACCTGGGCGTAGGCGACCGTGCCGTCACGCGAGACCTGGGAGGCGCCCGCAGCGGTGAACGGGCCGGTGATCTGCGCATCGGGCAAGAGCCCACCCACCTGGTCGAGAACTGTGTCGACGTCATCCAGTCCGGCGGCGCCGCGAAGGCCGTCCTGGTCGGCGAACACGATCCGGAACGAGCCGGACTGGTCATCGTGCAGCCCGTGCTCTTCGAGCAGGTCCAAGGCGTGCTGCGAGCCGGAGTCCGGGATCGTGTAGTCGTCGCTGGTGGACCCCGCCGCGACGCTCGCCGCAGCGACGAGCGCCAGCAGCCCTAGGGTCCAGAGGGCCGCGACGAGGCGGCGGGCCTGGTAACAGCGATTTGCAAGGATGGTCAGCACGTCATAGACGCTATCGACGCCGACCGTTGCGAGGAATGCAGCCAGCTGGCCCATCGGGGTAGGGAAAACCTGACCATCATCCGGCCAGCCAGCAACCTGTTCCCAAGCCAGGCCAGGCCGCAGAGTGGGTGTGTCACGGCGACCTCCGCGCCGACGAGGAAGAGGATATGACCACACCGACGACGACGCCCACCGGCTGGGTGCGGCGTGCCATCCGGCCCGTCACCTCGGGACGTACCTGGATGATGGCCCTGTACCTGTTGCTGTCGGTGATTCCCGGTACGTTCTGGTTCGTCGTGCTCGTCACCGGCGTCTCACTCGGGCTGGGACTGGCCACGATCTATGTCGGCCTGCTGATCCTCGCCGCGTTGCCGTTCTGCTGGCGGGCCGGCGCGCGGCTCGAACGCCACGTGATTCGCGTCGCCTTCGGTGAGACGATCCGGCCGCTCTACCGGACGGCGCCACACGGCAGCCGGCTGCACCGGGCACGCCTGATGGTCACCGACCCGGCCACCTGGAAGGACCTGGCCTACCTGCTCGTACTGTTCCCACTGGGCACGCTGTGGACGGCGCTCACCGCGACCGTCTGGGGCCACGTCCTGACCCTCGCCGCGTCGCCGGCCTACATCTACGCGGTCCCCGGCCGGCGCATCGACTGGCTCGCCTTCAGCGGCCACACCCTGACCCTGGACAGCTGGTGGACGATCGTCCTGGCCTGCATCGCGGGGCTCATCCTGGCCGTTCCCGCGGCGTGGATCATGCTCGGAATCGGGCGGCTCCACCTCATGATCGTCCGCGCGTTGCTCGGCGTGTCCCGCACCCAGCAGCTCAGGGCCGAAGCGATCCGGATGCGCGAGAGCCGTGACCGCACGATCGACGCGGCCGCGGCCGAGCGGCGACGCATCGAACGCGACCTGCACGACGGTGCCCAGCAGCGCCTGATCGTGCTGGCGATGGACCTCGGTATGGCCCAGTCGAAACTGGACACCGACCCGGGTGCGGCCGGCACGCTCATCGCACACGCACAGGCTGAGGCCAAGCGCGCCATCGCCGAACTACGCGACCTCGCTCGCGGCATCCACCCCGCTATGCTCGCCGAGCGTGGCCTGGATGCCTCGCTGTCCGCCCTGGCCGGCCGCAGCCCAGTACCGGTCGATATCCGCGTGACACTCCCGTCGCGGCCGTCGCTGGAGATCGAGACCGTTCTCTACTTCGTGGTCTCCGAAGCGTTGGCCAACATCGCCAAACACGCCCGCGCCTCCCGAGCCTGGGTCCGCATCGACTCCGACCCCACGACCGGCGTGGTGCACGCGGAAATTGCCGACGACGGCACCGGTGGGGCGACGGTCGCCGCCGGTGGAGGGCTGGCTGGGCTCGCTGCCCGCGTTGCTGCGGTAGGTGGCACGCTGACGGTGACGAGCCGGCCGGACGCCGCCACGCTCGTTCACGCGGAGGTCCCATGCGCATCGTGATCTGTGAAGACTCGGTCCTGCTCGC
>CAZIIX010000419.1:0-2260 GCA_964539345.1 uncultured Actinomycetes bacterium
AACGACTACTGGCGCTGACCCGCCCGCGCGGTGCTCAGTGCCGGTCGCGGCTGAACGCGTGCGCGCCCGCGGCCGAGAGCACGATCGTGATCACGACCGCGCCGAAGATCGTCACCAGCCACATGTAGATGTCGGCCTCGATGACGATGTTCAGGATGATCGCGGCGACGAACAGCGCAATGACCGATATCACGAAGATCGAACGGGTGACCGCCTGACCGGTGACCTCCACCTGGGTGATCGCAGGTTGCCGCGCCTGCACGATGATGGGCTGGTTGTCCATGCCTGACGCTCCTCGGTCGCTGAACTCCGACTGCCACCAGATTAGCGGTCCCGCCCAGCACGCTCGCCGACCGGCCCGGGGCCCGTCTCCCGGTCCGGGTGCGAGTCCTCCTGCCGCCGCAGGGGTATCCGCAGTCGCGGCGGGAGCAGATAGAACAGGCCGAGCAGGATGCACACGGCGAGCGTCAGGTACGGGGTCAGCAGGCCGACCGCGGCGGCCACCAGATACACCGGCGCGGCCACAGCGCCGCGACGCAGGATCACGTGCTGGTCGTGCCGTGTCAACGGGCGCGCCAGCAGCTGCGGGCGCCGCAGGATCACCAGCGACTGCAGCGCGAAGAACACCGCGGAGGTCACCAGGAACGCACCGGCGTAGACCACCGCGGCCACCTCTCCCCCGTCCGGCGCCGTGAGGTAGTCCGCGAACACCGACGTGGTGAACGGCAGCACCACGATGCACAGCAGGAGCAGCAGGTTGAGCACGAGCACCGCGTGGTCGACCCCGGTCAGGCGACGCAGCATCTGATGGTGGTTGATCCAGATGATGCCGATCGCCAGGAACGAGATGACGTAGGCGAGGTAGGCCGGCCACTGCGCTGCCAGAGCGCCCGCCAGGCCGCGCGTCCCGTCCGGCTCCGGTACCCGCAGGTTCAGCACCAGCAGGGTGATGGCGACCGCGATCACGCCGTCGGAGAATGCCTCGACCCGGCCCTTGCCGATCGGTTCGTCACGGGGCGGCGACGACGGTGATGCGGATGGTGGGGACTGCGCTGCCGACGGCGCCTGCGGCGATGACGAAGGTGTTGCGCTGCGGTCGTTCACGATGCGCTCCCGTCTCCTATGGTGTCTGCCGCGGCGTCGTCATGGACCCGCGCCTCCGTCAGGTATCGCTGGATCGTCGGCGCGACGCGGGAGACGAGGTCGGCGCGCGGCATGCTCGCCAGCGGTGGGATCCTCGCGACGTAGCGCGCGATCGCCACGCCCAGCAGGTGCGTCGCGGCCAGGATCACGTTCTGCCGCTGGTGCACGGTGAAGGTCTGCACGCCGGGCGCGGCGCGCAGCTGGGCGCCCAGGATCTCGCCGAGCATCTCCGCCGAATCATCCGCCGCCACCGCGGTTTTCAGGAGCGCCCGCAGGACCGCGCCGGTGTCCTCGTCCTCCCACAGATCGAGGTAGGCGGTCACCACGCGCTCGCCGAGCGAGTCCACCGGCCCGGCGAAGGCGGCGGCGAACCGGGCGGGCAGCACCACCCGGTCGGCCGAGACCCGAGCGAACAGCGAGCGCTTGTTGCCGAAGAAGTGCCGGATCAGCGCCGGGTCGACGCCGGCCCTGGCCGCGATGGCGCGCAGCGAGGCACCCTCGTAGCCGTGGTCGGCGAACAGCTCCCGCGAGGCGTCCAGGATCGCCTCGCGGGTGCCGCTGTCGCCGCTCCGCCGCCCGCTGGGACGCCGTCGAGGTCGGGGCGAGGTCGCAGGATCGGGCACGGCCCCACAATACTTCATCCGTGGTATTCCTCATACGTGGAATTGCTGTTAGGCTGCTCGCACGCCGTCGGCGAGTGCCGCGACGCCGTCGATCCCGGGAGCAGCGCCATGACACCTGCCGGCCATACCACCGACGGTCACCCGGCCGACCCCGTCATCGAGATCTCCGGCCTGACCAAGTCCTTCGGCGCATTCCAGGCGCTGCGCGGCGTCGATCTCACGGTGCGCCGCGGCGAGGTCGTCGGTTTCCTCGGCCCGAACGGCGCCGGCAAGTCCACCACGATCCGCATCCTGCTCGGCCTGCTCCGGGCGGACGGCGGATCCGTCCAGGTGCTCGGCCAGGATCCGTGGCGCGACATCGTCGCCCTGCACCGCCGACTGGCCTATGTGCCGGGCGATGTGGCGCTCTGGCCGAGCATGTCCGGCGGCGAGGCGATCGACCTGCTGGGCTCGCTGCGCGGCGGGCTGGACGAGCAGCGCCGCGACGAGCTGCT
>CAZIIX010000420.1:0-2219 GCA_964539345.1 uncultured Actinomycetes bacterium
CTGGCGCAGCGACGCGTCTCGAAGTGCTCCGGCGGCGAGCAGCAGCGGCTGCGGTTCGCATTGGCGCTGCTCCCCGACCCCGAACTGCTCATCCTCGACGAGCCGACCGCCGGCATGGACGTCGCGGCGCGGCACGAGTTCTGGGACACCATGCGCGCCGACACCCGCGCCGGGCGCGCGGTGCTGTTCGCCACCCACTACCTGGAGGAGGCGGACTCGTTCGCGCAGCGCATCGTCATGGTCTCGCACGGCCGGGTGGTCGCCGACGGCACGACGAGCGAGATCCGGGCGGCGAGTTCCGGGCGCACCATCTCGGTGGACCTGCCGGACACGGTCACCGACGCCGACCGGGACGGCTGGATCGAGCGGGTGCGGGGCATTCCCGGCGTGACCGCCGTCGAGGCCCGCGGCCGGCGGCTGTCGATGACGGCGGCCGACACCGACCAGGTGGCGCTGATCCTGCTGCGCGACTACCACGCCCGCAACCTGGAGATCGCCGCCCCGACGCTCGACTCGGCGTTCCTGACGCTGACCGGCGAACCCGCGGACGGCGCAGACACGACCGGCGACGACACCGCCCGACGCGGCAACGGCATCGAGGCGGTGAGCGCGTGAACCCCGTCTACCTGACCCTGGAGCTCAAGCGGTTCTTCCGCGACTTCATGAGCGTGTTCTTCATCGCCGTGCTGCCGTGCTTCCTGTATGTGATCTTCGGTGCGGCGCAGTCGTACTCGAAGGAGTCCGCAGGCAACGGCAACGTGGCGATGTACATCATGGTCTCCATGGCCGCCTATGGCGCGGTCACCGCGACGGTGTCCATCGGCGGGTCCGCCGCCGTCGAGCGGATGCAGGGATGGGGCCGCCAACTCGGCCTCACACCGTTGCGCGACTCGACGTTCGTGCTGACCAAGGCGCTGGTCGGGCTGATCGTGGCCCTGATCCCGGTCGGGTTGATCTACCTGATCGGCGCGTTCACCGGCGCCCGCGGCATCACCTCGGCGTGGATCCTGTGCGCCGTGGTCATCGTCATCGGCGCCGCCGTGTTCTCCATCTACGGGCTGATCTTCGGCCTGGCGCTGCGCAGCGAGTCCGCCGTCGGCGCGGCGAGCGGCTCGCTGGTGATCCTCGCATTCCTGGGCAACCTGTTCTTCCCGCTCTCCGGGACCCTGTTGACGATCGCCAAGTTCACCCCGCTGTACGGCTACGTGTCGCTGGTGCGCCGCGCACTGACCGACGGCTACATCCTCAACGGCACGGAGTCGGAGACGATGCTGTTCGAGCCGCTGTGGCAGCCGGTGGTCAACGTGGTGGTGTGGACGGCGCTGTTCTGCGGCATCGCGGTGGTGGTCGTCAAGCGGGGGCGCCGCCGACAGTAGGGCAGGCCGCGGGATCGACGCGGGGCCGAGCGCGACGGCGGCGTGGAGAGAATCGGGCGCACACTGCGGCGCGGATCAGTCCCGGCTGTCCTTATCGATGACGTAGGCCGCCTGGCGGACCCACGACCGGGGGGCGAGCTTGGCGGCGGCCGCGACGCCCTTGTACAGCGATCCGGGGATGACGATGGACCGACCGGTCTGCAGCCCCTCGAGCGACTCGGACACCACGGTGTCCATGTCGACGTAGAGGAAGCCCGGCTTGCCGGCCATGTCGATGCCCGCCCGATCGTGGAACTCGGTGCGCACGAAGCCCGGGCAGACCGCGACCATGCGCACCCCGGTGCCGCGCAGCGACATGCCGATGCCCTCGGTGAACGCGGTGACCCACGCCTTGGACGCCGAGTAGGTCGAGCCGCGACCGGGCAGCATCCCGGCGATCGAGGCGATGTTGATGACGCCGCCGTGCCGACGCTCCCGCATCCCGGGCAGCACCGCGTGGGTGAGCAGCATGACGGCCGTGACGTTGAGCTCGAGCTGCGCGCGGAGCTCGTCCGCGGTGGCCGTGAGGAAATCCTTGCCGATACTCATGCCCGCGTTGTTGACGAGCAGATCGATCGGTCGGCGCTCGTCCCGCAGCCGCGCGCAGACCTGTTCGCGCTCATCGGGTGCCGTCAGATCGGCGGGCAGTACCTCCACCCGTTCCGCACCGGCCGACTTCAGCATCGGAGTGGCCTCGTCGAGCCGCCGCTTGTCCCGCGCGACGAGCACGAGGTCGTAGCCGTCGATGGCGAGCTGCCGGGCGAACGCGGCACCGATGCCGGAACTCGCCCCGGTGACCAGTGC
>CAZIIX010000421.1:0-2219 GCA_964539345.1 uncultured Actinomycetes bacterium
ACATCAGGCGCGCCTGCAGACCGACGTGGCTGTCGCCCATCTCGCCCTCGATCTCGGCGCGCGGGACCAGCGCGGCGACGGAGTCGATGACCACCAGGTCGATCGCGCCCGAGCGGATCAGCATGTCGGCGATCTCCAGCGCCTGTTCACCGGTATCGGGTTGCGACACCAACAATGCATCGGTGTCGACGCCCAACGCCTTGGCGTACTCCGGGTCGAGGGCGTGTTCGGCGTCGATGAACGCCGCGATTCCTCCGGCCGCCTGCACGCTGGCGACGGCATGCAGCGTCACGGTGGTCTTGCCCGATGATTCCGGGCCGTAGATCTCGATCACCCGGCCGCGCGGGAGTCCGCCAATGCCCAATGCGATGTCCAGTGCGATCGATCCCGTGGGAATGGCGGCGACGGGGACACGGCCCTCGTCACCGAGCCGCATCACCGAGCCCTTGCCGAACTGCTTCTCGATCTGGGAGAGCGCGAGCCCCAGGGCCTTTTCGCGATCCGGAGCGGTCATGGATACCACCCTTGCCTTTCTACGTCCAGCAGTGCGTGACGGCTGCTAGCACCGTGGTATGTCGTTGTCTGTCGTTGTGCCGAAGGCCGCGTTGCCTACCGCCGATGCCGACGGTAGACCCTGGGTCCGACGGCGTCGTGGTCCTGGCATGGGAATGTGGATAACGACGCCGCTGTGGATAACAGTAAACGTACACCCGTTCGATTGTCGAGCGTGTGCCCGCGCGTGTCGCGGCTCAGTCCGGGAGCCCGTAGCGCAGCGGTTCCGCCACGTCGAAGGCCTCGCAGACCGCGGCCCAGACGACCTTCGGATCCACACCCGCCTCGATGGCCTGATCGACAGTCCGCCCGTCGAGCGCGGAGAAGACGTGATCCTGCGCCACCGACGGGGCGCGCCGCGGGCCGAACTGCGCCCGCATCAGCTGCCGGAACTCTGTCAATCGCACCTACGCGATGCTACCGGCGCCCGGCGGCTGCCGATGCCCGCCCGACGGGCGGGGCGCACCGGCGACCGGCGCCGGCACCGAGCTGCGGCACACTGGCGGAATGGACCCGACCGGACTCTCCAGCACCACCGGCCAGATCGTGATCCTGGCCGGGCTGCTGTCCGCGCTCGTCGTACTGATCTGGAACTGGCGCCGCCGTCGGTGACGGCGCGATCATTGCACGTCGCTGGTAGTGCCGGCGCGTTCATTGCACGTCGCTGGTGGTGGTTCGGCGCGGTCGTTCTGCGCGCCGGCGACCGGCCCGAGGTCCCATGGCCCGCCCGGGATCAGTGGCCGTCGTTGGTCAGGTCGCGCATTCCCGCGGCCAGCGCGGTGAAACGCTCGGTGAGCTCCGCGAGTCCGTTCCCCCCGGCGGTGCTGATGGCCAGGTCCTGGGAGGCGGAGGCTGCGTCGGAGGCGGCGGTGACGAGCCGGCCGTACTCGTCGACGCCGGCTGCGATGTCCTTCTCGAGCTTGCTGCAGACCGGGTCCATCTGGTTGCCGCCCGCACGCAGCAGCGCGGTCAGTTCGGCGGCCTTGTTGCGCAGCCGGATCTCGGCGGTGTCGGCCGCGGCGAGCGTGTCGTCGCGCAGCGCGCGGATGCTCGCGACCGCCGGGCCGTTGACCTCGTTGACGGTTCCCACGGCGAACCGGAGGGCGTCCGAGTAACCGTCCAGCCGCTGCATGGTGGGTCGGACGACGACGGCGACGGGCCGACGTGCCGGTTGCGGCGCCGGCAGCGCGCGGACCACCGCGGTGCGCCGGCGCAGATCGATCGCGGCGGCCGAGACACCGACGACCGCATAGACCAGCAGTCCCGTCATCAGGACCAGGCCGCCGATCGATCCCGGGCCGGCCCCGCCGCCGACGACGTCGGCGAGCATCGGCGCGCCGAACGCCGCTACCACCAGCGCGATGAGCGACCACGCCACGAGCCGCCGCCGCGCCGCCACCCGGCGCCGTTCGGCCACCACGGCCGGGTCCCGGCGACTCCGGAGCGCTTCGACGGCCACGTCCCGGGCCTGGACCAGGCGGTCGACGCTGCGGGTGGCCTGGCTACTCCACGCGCCGGAGCGTGCGGCCGCGACCGATGCGCGAATCAAGCGACGCACGTCAATTCTCGCTCCCTCTCGCCGGCCGGTCCCCACACGCCGTGTACGGTCTCGTCCCGATCGTTCCGCCGCGCGCCGAACCGTGCGCCCTCCGCCGGACGATGTCCGC
>CAZIIX010000422.1:0-2200 GCA_964539345.1 uncultured Actinomycetes bacterium
ACGGCGGCGACGGTGACGACGTGACGGAAATTCAGTAGTCGACTACTGAGGCCCAGGCCGCCGCCTCGTCCTCACCCCCCGCATGGGGATGTTCTTCCCCCATGGCGCAACGCATGTCCCCGGCGCTGACCAGTGCCACGAGCTCCTCGGCCACCTCACGCAGCGCCGAGGTCGAGCGCTGTGCCCGGCACAGCAACAACGCGCCCTCGACCGCGGTGAGCATCAGCAGCGCCAGCCGCGGGACCCGGTCGCGCCGAACGCCGTAGCCGGTCAGCGCCGATTCCAGCACTCGCAGCCAGCTCTGATAGGCGTCGGCACACGCCTCGGCCAGGGCCGCCGACCCGGGGGTCGCATCGAGGGTGACGGTGCTGACCGGACACCCCATCACGAAGTCCGAGTCCGTCAACTCCCGTCCGAGATGGTCGGCGAGGCCGAGGCAGAACGAGCGGACGTCGGGAGCCGTGCGCGCCTCGGCGATGCGGCCGGCGAATTCCGCGGACGACCGGCGGATCGCGGCCACGGCGATCTCCTCCTTGCCGCCCGGGAACAGGTAGTAGACCGACCCGCGTGGCGCACCGCTGGTCGCGATGATGTCCGCCATGCCGGTGGCCTGGTACCCGCGCTGGCGCAACAGCACGCCCGCGGCGTCGACCAATCGCTCACGGGAATCCGAGGCCGGGCGAGGCATGGCCACCATCCTTCCTGTTACTATGCCGGTCATCATACTTAGGGAAGGGGCCGCGATGCGCACCTTCGTCACCGGAGCGTCGGGATTCCTGGGTCGGCGGGTCGTGCACCGACTGCTGGAGGACGGCCACCGTGTCCGCGTCCTGGTCCGGCGTCCCGAGGCCTATCGGGCGCCGGACGGCGCGGCGGTGACGGTCGGCAGTCTCGATTCGCTCCCGGAGTGGAAGGAGCAGCTGACCGGCCAGGACGTCGTCATCCACGCGGCTGGCATCATCGAGACCTGGGCGCCCTGGCAGGATTTCGACCGAGCGATCGTTTCCGCCACCCGGCGACTCCTCGCCGCGGCCGCCGCCGCCGGGGTCCGCCGGTTCGTCTACCTCAGCTCCGAATCGGTGCTGCAGGCGGGCCGGCCATTGGTGGATATCGACGAGTCCGCCCCGCTGCCCCGGCGGCCCAGCTCCTCCTACGGCCTGGCGAAGGCGCTCGCGGAGACGGCGGTCCGCGGACGGACCAGCGCGATCGAGACGGTGGTGCTGCGGCCGACCTTCATCTGGGGCGAGGGCTCGGCGCAGCTGGCGGACCTGGTACGCCGGGCACAGGCCGGCACCCTGCCGCTCTTCGATCACGGCCGGGCACTGTTCGAGCACGTGCACGTCGACAACGCCGCGGCGGCCGTGTGCGCGGCCGTGACGCGCGGCGAGAAGGGCGCCGTCTACTTCGTGACCAATGACGAGGCCATGCCGGTGGCCGACTTCCTCCGCGGCGTCCTCACGGCCTGCGACGCTCCGATGCCACGTGTGTCGGTGCCGTCGGCGTTGCTGTTTCCCGTGGCGTCGGGCTGCGAGGGCCTGTGGCGCGGTCTACCGCTGCCGGACCGTCCGCCCGTGACGCGGTTCGAGCTGGAGTTCCTCGCCCTGCCTCGCCGCTATCGGATCACGGCGGCCCGCACCGATCTCGGGTACCAGCCGCAGGCGACGTACGCCGCGGGGGTGGCGAGTCTTCGCGCCGGCACGCCGACGCCGGCCTGACTCCGCGGTAGCCCGCCGGCCGGCGTCGCCGCTAGCCCTGATCGAGCATGTTCAGTCCGAAGAAGTCCGCCAGCTCCTGCGTCGCGCGCAGCGGAAGCACGTGCGCGACATACTGGTCCGGCCGCACCACGACGACGCACCCGCCACGGTCGATGCCGCGGGTGTCGAAGATGTCGCACTCCGGGTCGGCCGCATAGACCTTCTCGTAGTCGATCAGCTCGAACGGGCCGACGCGCGGGAAGAAGATTCTTGGCACCGCCGTGATGTCGATCTCCGCATGCGGCTGCTGGTAGACCACCTTCACGTCGAACACCGCATCCAGTCCGGCGCCGGCGGGGGTGAACCGAACGACCGGCGACTCGGCGTCGTCGGCCAGCCAGTCCGCCCACGCGGTGAGCGCCGACGTGTCCGCATCGGCGAACGCGTACAACCGCCACCGGCCGTCGGCCCGCGCATGGTGGCCGATGTGGATCGGGTTGCAGTCC
>CAZIIX010000423.1:0-2195 GCA_964539345.1 uncultured Actinomycetes bacterium
TCAAGGACACCGCCGGCCCGGCCATCAACCCGCTGATCAAGGTGATGAACCTGGTGTCGGTGCTGGTGGCCCCGGCCGTGGTGGTGCTGTCCGTCGGCGATCACGAGTCCGGCTGGATCCGCGGGCTGATCGCGATCGTCGCGCTGGCCATCATCGTGGCGGCCGTCATCGTCTCCAAGAAGCGGGCCTCGCAGCTGCACGACGAGGCGCCCGCCGTCGTCGCCTAGCAGGCACACTCCGCCGGCCCGGGGTCGGCCGCATCGCGCGGCCGACCCCGGGCCGGCGTGGCTCTGCGCCACGGCTGGCGGGCCGGCGTCGTTCCGCGTCACGGCGACGGCGGGTCTGGAACGCGCGCCGCGCACGTGACACAATACGAATCGCGCCGGTCGGCCCGACCTCGACCGGCGCCAGATCCGTTCCGCCGCACCGTTCTCCCGATCGCCGCACTGTTCCTCGGTCCGGCCCGCGCCCCGACGACAGGAAGCACCATGACCCGCAGCAGAATCGCCCTTGCCCTCATCGCCGCCGCCACGCTCACCCTGTCGGCGTGCAGCAGCGGCGGCGACAGTCCGGCCGATGACGCCGCCTCCGGCCAGCAGCAGTCGGCGAACCAGACCGACACCGGCGCCGCCGGCGATGACGATGCCGCCGACAGCGCGCCGACCGGCGCGGGCGATGCCGACACCACCGGCGACGCGCCGACCGCCGCCTCGCCCGACTCCGACGGGGACGGCACCGACGGCGCGACCGGCGCCACCACCCCGACCACCACCGAGACCATCAGCGGGTCGCTGGACGCGCAGAGCAAGGCCTGGTTCGGCACGTTCTGCGGCGGGGTGACGCCGATCCTGACCTCCGGCCTGTCCATGGTCACCGCCGGGATGGGCGGCGCGGGCGACGATCCGGCGAAGGCGAAGCAGACCATGGTCGCCGGGCTGAACAGCATGGCCGAGTCGCTGAGCGACCTCGGCTCGGAGCTGCAGGGGCAGCAGCCACCGACGATCGAGCACGGTGACCAGATCGCCGCGCAGATCGCCGCCGGCATCACCGACGCAGCGCCCAAGCTGCGGCAGGCGGCCCAGCAGCTGGACGCCACCACCGTCAGCACCTCCGACGAACTCAACGCCGCCATGGACAAGGTCTCCGATGTGATGGCCGACGGCATGGATGCGATCGGTGCACAGGGGTACGAACTCAGCGATTCCCTGCAGCAGGAGTTGCAGACGCTGCCGGCCTGCGCCCCGCTCTACTCGTTCGGCCAGTCCCTCGACGCCAGCCCGACCAGCTGACCCCGCCGCGATGACGGCGGCCTGATCCGCACCCCTCGACGACACCGGTGACGCAACTCTCGCTCTTCTCGGCCGACCTGGCCGAGCCGCGCATCGAGGACCTCGGGGGTCTCCTCGCGGCCCACGGCCAGGCCGCGCGCAGCGGCGCCACGGTGAAGCTGTCGATCCTGTGCGACCAGTCATGGCGCGCCACCGCGCTGCTGCGCGAGTGCCAGGTGCGCGATGTCGTCGCGCAGGCCAGCACCCCGGATCCGCGCGGCGCCCCGGTCGCCGCGGACGCGACGCTGCTGAGCACCACCCGCGATAGTCAGCTGCTGGACGTGGCCGCGCAGTGGTCCCGCGGGGCGGTGAAGGCCGTGCCCGGCGGGCTGGTGCTCACCGCCGGCACGCTGCGCTGCTGGACGCTGGCCGCCGGCCGGTCCAGCGAGACCGGGTTCCTGCTCGGCCTGGACCCGCACGCGCCGGACATGTACGAGCCGCTGGCCGCCGCCTGCTCACGCGCCGGCATCGCCGGCTCCGTCATCGGCGCAGGGTCGGCCCAACCGGCGATCCGCGTGGTCGGGCGCCGCCGGCTGCTGCGGCTGACCGAGCTGTTGGGCACCCCGCCGCCCGGCACCCCGGCGGGCGCGTTCCCCGCGCTCTGACCCGCCTGCCGACCACGTCCTGGACTCGCGACGCACCGCGCGGCGCACCGCAGATCACACCGAGTGCGCTGCACGTCGACGGCAACATCTGGCATTCTGCATCCGAAGGGCTCTGATCCGAACGGCGCTGCCCGCGACGCAGCGTGCTGCCGGGCGGCAGTAGGGTCAGGTGTCATCGTCCGCGAGACTCGACAGGAGCATGTGAGCCACCTATGCCAACACGCACATCGGGGCGGTCAGCCGGCGTGAAGCTGGTGGTCGT
>CAZIIX010000424.1:0-2168 GCA_964539345.1 uncultured Actinomycetes bacterium
TCGAGCGCTCGGATGACACCATCTGGATGGGACGGGCCTTGCCCTAGCGGCCGCGACGATGTTTCACGTGAAACGGGATTGGCCTGGGTTGCTTGTTTCACGTGAAACAGGTGTCGCCATCGAGGGCTTGTTCCACGTGAAACGGCCCATGGGTTTGGCCTCCGACGCCCGGGCACGACTGCAACTCCGAGCTGGCTCACCGCGCCCGTCAGAGGATCCAGAGGATCGGGCTGGGTCACGTTGCGGACGCTCTCGCAATACAGATCGACACCCCCGGGATGGCACTGGGCTGCGCACCTCACACACCGGCCTGACCCGGGCGGCGCACCGAGCGCATTGAGCCGGTCTCGGACGGGGGCGACGGGTACGGGCTCGGTCTCGGGAAGCACGGAGGCAACTCGGGCCCGGCCGTGGCCACGTCAATGGCGTCGAGTGGATGGACTCGCGCGGCATACCGGGCGGGTCTCCTCCGCGCGGGGTCGCTCACGTCCCGCCGGCTGGCGGTCCGGGAGCCCGCCCCGGACCCGCGCGCCACATCCGCGGATACCCGGTGTGCCGCTGGCGGCGCGTGACCCGTCGCGCGCCGCGCGAGGATTCCTCGCGGAGGGGCCGTTTCACGTGAAACCGCATCGCGTCGAGCAATCGCACCTCAGACATCGAAGTGTCGGCGTGCTGCCGTAGTCTCTTAGACAGATTCTCGACGCGCCGACCATCGCAGAGGAGGCCCTGTGCAGGAGCCCACGGCCGATCACGTCGACACCGTTTCACGTGAAACAACACCGTCGACGCCGCAGGCGGAGCGGCCGACCGACGACGCGGCAAGCGCGATGCACGACGCGGCGAGTGCGTCCGACGACGGGGCGAGTGCATCCGACGAGCGGGTAGGCGCGACCCACGACGACACCCCGATCGCGAGGGCGGCCCAGCAAGCGGTGACGGTGCGCAGCGGCGAGCTCCAGCTGCCCCGGCCTCGGCATCCGCGGATCTTCTGCGTCGCGAACCAAAAGGGCGGTGTCGGCAAGACCACCACGACCGTGAACATCGCGGTCGCGCTGGCGCTGTCCGGACTGCACGTCCTGGCGATCGACCTCGACCCGCAAGGCAATGCCAGCACCGCCCTCGGTGTCGAGCGAGCACTGGGGACGCCATCCATCTATGACGTCCTGCTCGGCGACATCACCGCCAAGGAGGCAATCCAGACGTGCCCTGATGCACCCCGGCTCGGCTGCATCCCGGCCACCATCGACCTGGCCGGCGCCGAGATCGAGCTGGTGTCCCTCGTCGCCCGCGAGTCGCGTCTGCGCCGCGCCCTGGAGGACCTCCGCGGCACCTACGACTACATCCTCATCGACTGCCCACCCTCTCTGGGTCTACTCACGGTGAACGCGATGGTCGCCACCGAGGAGATCCTGATTCCGATTCAGTGCGAGTACTACGCTCTGGAGGGGCTCGGCCAGCTGCTGCGCAATATCGACATGGTCCGGCAGCACCTCAATCCGGCGATCAATCTGAGCACGATCCTGCTCACGATGTATGACGGCAGAACCAAACTCGCCGACCAGGTGGCGGAAGAGGTGCGCTCCCACTTCGGGGAGACGGTCCTGACCACCGTCATACCTCGATCGGTCAAGGTCTCCGAGGCGCCCGGCTTCGGCCAGTCCGTGCTGACCTACGATCCGGGTTCACGTGGTGCAATGAGCTATTTGGATGCTGCTCGCGAGATCGCCGAGCGCGGTGCGAAGGAGATGTGATGGCAAAATCGCGGGGCGGTCTGGGGCGTGGACTGGCGGCGCTCATCCCCACGGGGCCGCAGACGGACACGGTCTCCGACGTGGTGATCGGGGGACGCAAACCGGAGTCGGCGTCGCGTGCGCCGGGCGAGGCGTCCGAAGCGGACGCCGAGGCGTCCGAAGCGGGTGGCGAGGCCGGCACCGAAGACACGGCACCAGCCGGTGACGCTTCCGGTGGTGCGCCCAGCACCGGCGACGGGGACGGGACCGGCGCCACCACCGCGGCGACCGACGGAGCGGACACGGCCCGCGAAGCGGAGCCGCCCGGCACCGTCGAGGCGCCCGCCGCAGCGCCGCCCGGCGAGCCCGACGCCACATCGTCCGCCGAGCCCGACGCCACATCGTCCGCTGAGCCCGATATAGCGGCCTCCCCGCAGC
>CAZIIX010000425.1:0-2152 GCA_964539345.1 uncultured Actinomycetes bacterium
GACGATCGCCGTGCACAGATCGGTGCCGCCGGACAGCGACGCGATCTGCACGTCGCCGCCGACATGCTCGAGGATCCAGTCGAATCCGTCGGTCGACAACGGAGATCCGGTCGAGCCGACCACGTCCACGCAGGACAGGTCCAGCTCGTCCGACGGGCGCAGCTCGGCGGCGCGACAGCTGGACACGAACGCCGCCGACACACCGACATAGCCGATGCGGTGTCGCGCGGCCAGCCGCCACAGCGCCAGCAGGTCCGGCTTGCCCGGGCTGCCGTCGTAGAGCACCACGGTGCAGCCGACCAGCAGGCCGCCGACCAGCAGGTTCCACATCATCCAGCCGGTGGTGGTGAACCAGAAGAATGTGTCGCCCGGACCGAGGTTGTGGTGCAGCCGCAGCGTCTTGAGGTGCTCGAGCAGGATGCCGCCGACGGACTGCACGATCGGCTTCGGCAAGCCTGTCGTCCCGGACGAGTACAGCACCCACAGCGGCGCGGAGAACTCCACCGGCGTGTAGCGCACCTCGGCGGACTCGGCCAGCAGCTCCGACCAGGCGATGGCCCCGTCCGGGGTGGGGGTGCCCACCGCGGGGATGTGCACCACCCCGGCCAGGTCCGGCAGCGCCGCGCGGATCTGCCGCACCGTCTCGGTGGTGTCGAACTCCTTGCCGCCGTAGTGGTATCCGTCCACGGCGATCAGCACGGTCGGGGAGATCTGGGTGAACCGGTCGATCACCGAATGCGCCCCGAAGTCGGGCGAGCACGAGGACCACACCGCCCCCAGTGCCGCCGTCGCCAGGAACGCCACCAGCGCCTCCAGCCGGTTCGGCGCCAGCGCGACCACCCGGTCGCCGGCGCCGACGCCCAGCCGCTGCAGCCCGGCCTCGGCCGCCCCGACCATGGCGCGCAGCTCGGCCAGCGTCACCGATCGTTCCGCGCCGGACTCGTCGCATGCGATGACGGCGACGTCCGAGTCCTGCCGGCCGTCCCCGGCGGTGAGCGCATGTTCGGCGTAGTTCAGCGTGCCGCCCGGGAACCACCGGGCGCCCGGCATCGACGCGTCGGCGAGCACCTCGGACGGCGCCGAGTACCAGCGCACCCCGAAGTACTCGGCCAGCCGCCCCCAGAACCGGCCCACGTCCGCCACCGAGAACTCCCAGAGCTCCGCGTAGCTCGGGAACCCACGGCCCTCGTGCGCGGCGAGGAACTCGGCGAAGTGCGTGATCGCGGCGGCCGACACCTGCTCGGCGGTCGGCGCCCAGCAGACGGCGGGGACGGGCGCGGCGGCCGAGGCGGTGTCGTCGGGGGATGGCGTCATAACTCGTTCCTACACGTGCGCGTCGAACCAGGCCAGCGACCTCGCCCACGCGTCACGAGCGGCATCGGCCACATAGTGCGGTGACGACGGGTCGGTGGCGAAGGCGTGCCCGGCATCCGCATAGCGCACGATCGCGGTGGGAACATCGGCGTCGGCGACCACACCGCGCAACGTCTCGACCTCGTCGACGCTGATCGAGGTGTCCTTGTCGCCGTAGAGCCCCAGCCACGGGGTGCGCAGCTCCGCTGCCGACTCGAGTCCGGCGGGCACCCCCGGCCACCGCGCGGCGCTCACCCCGCTGCCGTAGAACGTGACGGCAGCGGCGAGCTGCCACTGGCTGGCCGCCCAGAGCGTGATCGTGCCGCCCATGCAGAAGCCGACCATGCCGGTGTTGCCGGCCGGGATACCCTGCGCCGTGGCGTGATCGAGCGCGTCGGTCAGGTCGTGCCGGATGTCGTCGCCGCGGAGCGTGCCCATCAGCGGGCGAGCCTTCGCGAACGTCGTCACGGCCTCGCCGGCGACCCGGTGGTAGAGGTGCGGGGCGATGGCAAGATAGCCCTGCGCGGCGAGTTTGCGGGTGACGTCGACGATGGGCTCGCCCACGCCGAACGCCTCCTGGATGACGACGATCGCGCCGCGCGGCTCCGTCCCCGGGCTGCACACCGTCAACGGCACCCCATGCACACCCTTGACCGCGAGCGGGCCTTCGATTGACTGCATAGCACCATCCGACCACATCGACGGGCCGGACAGAAGCACGCACCGGCACTCGCCGCGGCGCGCCGCCCGCCGTGTCGCCCGCCGTGTCGCCCGCGGGCGGCCCGCCGGGCGGCCCAGG
>CAZIIX010000426.1:0-2143 GCA_964539345.1 uncultured Actinomycetes bacterium
TGGGGGCCGCCATCATCGCGGCTGCGGCGCTCGCGCTGATCAGGGCGACGCAGCGGGCGCACGCCGCGGCCTCGGAGCAGTGACGCCGGATCGGCCGGCCGCCGAGGCGAATCCGAGCCACGTATGACGGTTGCCGGCCCAGCACCACCCGACCTTAGGGGCATTCCTGTTGCCGGCCCCGTCCCGCCCGGTGCCGTTGCTGATCCATAGCGCCGGCGTCCGGGAGTCCCACGCGCCGTGGGACTTTCGCAGCCGCGACCCGATCGTCATGAAGCACCGGTTCCGCTCCAGAACCTCCGGACGCTGCAGCAGCCACTGGATGCCCTCGCCGATCGTCAGCGGTGTGCGCCCGCGTTGCAGCATGGCGGGCAGCGCCTCGTCGGGACTCCAGTTCGCCATGTCGTCGCCGCGGTCGGGCCGGTGGAGGAGATAGACGGGACCGTCCGGCAACCGGGCGTGCTCGATGGGCCCGAAGTCGTCCACATCGGTCATGTCCGACACGACGAACCCGGACCGGCCGCTGCGGCGGAGCAACGGAGCCAGCGCACTGGCCGGAGCCCAGCCGGGATGGATGACGAGCAGTGAATCGGGCGGCGCAGGTCGGCTGGCCGCGGCGGCGAGGGTCTCCGCCGGGATCCCGGCCATGGTCGCGACTCCCAGGCCGATCAACCTGTCTGCCTGCTCGCCGAGCGGCGGCAGCGGGAACGGCGGCTCCGACGGTCGTGCCCGGTTGGAGGGAAGCGGGGTGGCCGGGCGATCCGGTGCTGGGGGGCGATCCGACGCGGCCTGGCGGGTGGGTGGCACGGGCGCAGCGGCTGCGGGGTCAGTCGTCATCGTCGGCTCCGATCTGTCGGACACGCACTGGCGCCGAAGGTACCGGATCGCCGGTCGCCGATGTCCTCCGTCATACTTCGACGTCCACCGCAACGATCTCCATGGCCCGCACTAGGCTCCTGGGCACCCATGGGCTAGATTCCCTCCATGCCTCGCCGTGGCGGATGGTGGCCCGCCATCCTCATCGCGGTCGTCCTCGCCGGATGTGCCGCCCCCGTGACGGACGCGGACTCCCCTCCGTCGGGTGTGCCGGTCCGCACGGTCTCGGTCCAGTCGACCGCCCCGTCCGTCGCTGTGCTCACGCCGCCGAGTTCCGCTGGCGCACCTGCCCTCTCGCCCGAGGACGAGCCCGTCGACTCGACCCGACCGGATCCCTCCGAGACGATGGACGCCCCGTCTGCGCCCGCCCCTGCCAGCGTTCCGGCCGCCGTCGGCGCGGCGCCGCCCGGCCCGGACTCGCGGGACGATCCTCCCGGGACGCAGGACGCGGCGGACCCGGTGTCACCGACGACGGTGAGCGAGGTGTCGGAGGCCGGCGCGGCCAACGCCATGGTCGCGCTGCTCGCGACGCTCCCGGTGAAGGGCAAGGCCGCCAAGACCGGCTACGACCGCTCCCTGTTCGGTCCGGCCTGGAGCGATAACGTCTCCGTCGACGGCGGCCACAATGGGTGCGACACCCGCAACGACATCCTCCGCCGGGACCTGATCGACATCGAGCTCCGGCCGGACACCCGCGGCTGCGTCGTCCTGACCGGGATCCTGCACGACCCCTACACGCGCAAGACCATCGACTTCCGGCGCGGGAACGTCACCTCGCGCGCGGTGCAGATCGATCACGTCGTCGCGCTGATGGACGCCTGGCAGAAGGGAGCGCAGCAGCTCTCCGACGAGCAGCGCAGGTCCCTCGCCAACGACCCGCTGAACCTCCAGGCCGTCGACGGGCCCACCAACGCGCAGAAGGGCGCCGGTGACGCCGCCACCTGGCTGCCGCCGAACAGGTCCTACCGCTGCACCTACGTGTCGAGGCAGGTACAGGTCAAGGCCCGCTATCGGCTCTGGGTGACGTCGGCCGAGAAGGACGCCATCGAACGGGTTCTCGCCACGTGCGGGGCAGCGGTCGATGCTGCGACGGCGGTGCCGCCACCGACCGCGTCCGCATCGACGGCGAAGCCCGCGACTGCCGCCCCGAAGGCGTCCACGGCCACGTCAAGGCCCACCGTCGCCCCGAAGGCCTCCGTCGCCACCCCGAAGGCCCCCGCGGCGGCGCCGAAGGCCGCTTCCACGACGTCCCGGCCCGCCACGGCCTCAC
>CAZIIX010000427.1:0-2140 GCA_964539345.1 uncultured Actinomycetes bacterium
GTCCGGTCGCTCGAGGTAGCTCGTCGGCAGCGTCGCGCCGTCCGCCGGGCAGCACTCGCCGTAATCGTCGCAGCAGGCCCGCGAGCCCGCGACGCGCGACGAGCGGGAACCGGTCCACCGGCGGGTGCAGGGCGTCACCGCGCACCACCGTTGCCGGTGGGGGCATGCGTCGACGACCGTCGTCATCGCGGGTGGCCAGTCGCACCGGACGGGGTTCGCCGATCCTGCGGAGTTCCACGGCGGCCCTGGCCGCGCTGCCTCGCTCGTCGGGTTCGGCGTCGAGCAGCCGCCGGACGACGGCCCGCATCGGGGTCGGTGTCGTCCGGTCATCGACCTCGGGCCACTGCCCCGCGGCGGACTGGATGACCACGTCCTGGAACGTCTCGGCGGGCCAGGCGGGCCGTCCGGTCAGGCAGCGCAACGCGACCGACCCGAGCGAGAACAGGTCGGACGCCGCCGTCGGCGCCATGCCGCGCACCACCTCCGGGGCGACATCGGTCGGGGTGGCGGCCACTGTGGCACCCGCCTCCGTCGCGGCCCGCGCTGCGCCGAGATCGGCCAGCAGCGGACGTCCGTCCCCGTCGAACAGCACGTTCGCCGCCGACACGTCGCCGTGCACCATGCCGCGCTCGTGGATGGCGGCGAGGGCGTCCACGAGCGGGATCAGCACCGTCAGGACCTCCGGCCAGGGCAGCCGCAACCGCGCGTCGAGCAGGTCGGCCAGGGTGCCACCGGCGGCCCAGGCCATGACGAGGCCCACGCGGCTGCCGTCCGTGACGACGCCCTCGCAGCCGAGCAGGTGCGGATGCTGCACGGACCGCCCGAGGTCCGCCTCCCGCTGGGCGCGCGCCGCCCCGGCCGCGTCGAACAGCTTCAGCGCGACGTCCCGGCCGGTGCGCAGCTCGACCGCGTGCCACAGCACGGCCCGCCCGTCGGCGCCGGGTCCGGCGTCATAGCCGACGTCATGGCCGACGTCATGGCCGACGTCATCACCGGCGCCAGCGTCGTTCGCCGCCGTGTCCGCGCCGGAGGCCGGTCGGAGGAGCCGGTAGCCGGCGAACTGTGTGTCCATGCGCCGCACGATAGGCACCCGGCGGGCGGCACGATCCGGTTATCCACATTGCGCTGCCCAGCGGTGGTGCCCCGGCGGGATTCGCCGGCCACGTAACGTAGGTCCATGCGTCGCAGCAGGCAGCCCGTCGTGTTCGAGGAGCCCGGCACGGTCGACTATCTGGCCGGGTGGGCGCGACAGCGGGAGATCGCCGACCGGCGGGCCGACGGCAGCGGTCCCGACACGGTGCTGCTCCTGGAACATCCGAGCGTCTACACGGCCGGCAAGCGCACCCAGCCGGAGGATCGTCCGCACGACGGAGCCCCCGTCATCGATGTCGATCGCGGCGGCCGCATCACCTGGCACGGGCCCGGGCAGCTCGTCGGATATCCGATCGTCGCGCTGGCCGATCCGGTGGACGTCGTCGCCTATGTGCGGCTGCTCGAACAGGTCCTGATCGACACGTGCGCGACGTTCGGCGTGCCGACGGGGCGGATCGCCGGCCGCAGCGGCGTGTGGCTGGCGGCGGACGGGCCGCGGCCCGAGCGCAAGATCGCCGCCATCGGGGTGCGGGTCGCCAAGGGGATCACCCAGCACGGCTTCGCACTGAATTGTGCCTGCGACCTGACGGCCTTCGACCGGATCGTGCCGTGCGGGATCAGCGACGCGGGTGTGACGTCGTTGTCGGCCGAGGCCGGTCGACCCGTCCCGGTCGCGGACACTATGCCCGTCGTCCGGAGCCTGCTGACCCGGGCACTCGACGGGGCACTGCCACTCACCGACTGCACCATCGCGCGCCGCGACCGCATCGCTGCGCGCACGCTCTGAGGCGTCGCGCGGCGCCGACACCGCCCACCGACCCACTACCGAACGGGGACGTCAGGATGTCATCGACCGACACCGGCCGCAAACTCCGCCGCGTCGAGGCGCGGAACGCGGAAGTACCGATCGAGCGCAAGCCCGAATGGATCCGCACCCGACTCCGGACCGGGCCGGAATTCACCCGGCTGCACAGCCTGGTCAAGCAGGAGGGGCTGCACACGGTCTGCCAGGAGGCGGGCTGCCCGAACATCTACGAGTGCTGGGAGG
>CAZIIX010000428.1:0-2132 GCA_964539345.1 uncultured Actinomycetes bacterium
CGATCTGGCGGCAGCCTGCGACCACCTGTTCGACGTGGTGAACACCGCAACGTGGCCTGCCCACGACGGCGCTCGGCGCCTGGGGCTGGCATGGTCCAATCCGGCACCGGCCGAGCGCGCCCGGCAGTTCGCACGGGCCTGTGCCCGCCTCTGCGACGACTGCTCGACCGCGGGCGTTGTCATCCGCACATTCGCCGCCGCGGCACGTGAGGCACGCGATCGGGTCGACCGCGCCTACCAGCACGTCCAGCAGGCGATCGACGCCGACCCGATGCTGGTCACCGCGACCCACCCAAGCTTCGATTATCAGACCGACCATGCCCTCGAGGTCCGGCGCATCTCCCTCACCCGATCCGTGCACGCCGCCGCGACGCAGGCCCGCGCGGCACTGGACCGGGCCGCGTCCACCCTGCGCTCGCGGATCGGGGGCGACCCCCGCGACCGGCTACCGGCCACCGTCGGCACGCCCGCACTGGCGACCGCGCACCAGCACCTGCAGTCGGCCGACACGCGCGAGCGCGCAGCGCTGGGCGCCGACCTGCGGTCCTCGTCCCAGGTCCACCGCGCGTTCGCCGAGAAGGTCGACCGGGCACTGACCAGCGCCTCCCACCACGGTGCGCCGGTCGCACTGCTCGACTACGACCCCGACCATCCTCCCGGGCAGGGCAGCGCGGCGATCGCCATCGGCGATGTGTCCACCGCGGACACGGTGTCGATCATCGTGCCCGGCGTGGGAAACTCGCCCTCGGACATGGCCGGCGTGCTCGGTGTGGCCGATTCCTTCCGACGGGCCGCCGACCGCGCCGCCCCCGGGTCCACCAACGCCACGATCGTGTGGATGGGCTACGACATTCCGCTCAGCAGCCACAGTGATCCCGAGACCGGGACCATGGACCATGCGGCCCGGACCGCGCTGGACGCCTGGCACGCCATGGACGATGACCAGGCGCGCGCCGGGGCTGAGCGACTGTCCGACTTCTGCGCCGAACTGCGCCCGATGATGGATCCGACCGCCGGCCTGACACTGATCGGTCACTCATACGGGTCCACCGTCGTGTCGCAGGCGGCTCGCGTCATGGACCGGGACGCCGGGATCGATGACATCGTCATGCTTGCCTCACCGGGGGCGGGGCAGGACGTCGACGACGCGGGCGACTACTCCGCGGTCGCGGCCGACCACGTGTACGCGCTGTCCTACCCGGAGGACCCGGTCGCCAGCAATGTCACGGACGGTGCCACGAGCTTCGGGCAGCTCCTCGCCCTCGGCCCGCTGTTCGGGGGGATCTGGGCGATCGACCACGGCGGCCATCCGTTCGGCGAGGACCCGGTCGACGAGGACTTCGACGCGCAGGTCATCCGCGCGCCATCGAACGTGCCCGCGCATGGCAACCCGATCAGCAACCTCGACCAGCATCCGCTGACCAACTATCTCAGTGGGCAGGGGCTGGACGCTGTCGCCGCCGTGACGACCGGTCAGTACTCCGACGTCCCGATGGTGCCG
The DNA here is from genome assembly GCA_964539345.1 of uncultured Actinomycetes bacterium. GTDB lineage: Bacteria > Actinomycetota > Actinomycetes > Mycobacteriales > Nakamurellaceae > Nakamurella. The sequence goes on from CAZIIX010000428.1 coordinate 1,502, forward strand.
GCACCGTGACCCGGTCGGCCCGTCACCTGCCCGGACCGCGACGGTGCCGGGCGGCGGCACGTTCGGCCCCTGGCGCCGCCGGACCGCGACACGTTCGGACCGCGGCGCCGCCGGACATGCCGCCATCGCCCATGATCGCCGGCCGTGCGGCAGCCGCGTAGGGTGGCTGTGTAGTGCGCGGCCCTACGATGCCCTCGACTACACGCAGCGGCGATCACCGGGTCGTCGTCATTCTCGGACCGGTATCGGAGTGGACGTCAGCACCATGGCATCGCGGTCAACACCATCGGCGCCCTCGGCGCACACCGTGCCGCCCAGCGCCCGACTGTCCAAGCCCGCCAGACGCGCGCAGTTGCTCACCGCGGCGCGTGGCGTCTTCGTCCACCAGGGCTTCCACGCAGCATCGATGGACGAGATCGCCGACGCCGCCGGTGTGAGCAAGCCCGTCCTCTACCAACACTTCTCCTCGAAACTGGCGTTGTACGTGGCACTGCTCCAGGCATCCGCGGACGAACTGGTGCGGCTGGTGCGCGACGCCATCGGGTCGAGTCCGGACAACGACGCGCGGGTGCATCGCGCCGTCCGCGCCTACTTCGCGTTCGTCGCCGACGAGCAGCAGGCGTTCCGGTTC
>CAZIIX010000429.1:0-2128 GCA_964539345.1 uncultured Actinomycetes bacterium
CGGCACGCCGGACGCCTCGCTGGTCAGCACCGTGACGATCCGCGCGACCGGGGCGTTGCCCGGAGCGTTGCGGGGGGCGTCACGGTTGGAGTCACCGGCCGCGTCGCCGACGGCGTCGCAGCACAGCGCGACGGCGGCGTGGTGCACGGCGACCACCGTGGCGGGGCGCAGCGGGCCGGTCACCAGGTCGCAGACCGGCTCGGCCACGGCGCCCGGCAGCGGTGTGCCGGTCGACGGGACCGGGCGGGGCGCGACATCCTCCGTCATCGCCGATCGGGTTCCGGCGCCGGAGGTGCGATCCACCCCGCTCCAGTGCTCCATGGCGTTCGGCGCACCACCTTTCGTGTCCCTGCTGCTGAACCTAATCGGATCGCCGCGCCCCCAGGCATGGGAGAATGTGACGATGCATCGCCGTATCCGCGGCGAAATCCGCCAATCGTCGATGGCGGTCGTGACCGTAGGAGGAGCCCCCATGGTGGTACGGATCGATCACCCGGCCGCGCCGGGAATCACCATGCGGGAGGCGCTCGCCCAGCCCGCGATGGCCGGCGCCGCGGTGTTGGCCGGGGCGGACGGGCTGGATCGGGTGGTGCGGTTCGTCAACATCATGGAGGTGCCCGACGTCCTGCAGTGGACGAAGGCCGACGAGTTGCTGCTGACCACCGGATATCCGCTGCGGTCGACCCCGGAGACGCTCGACGAGCTGGTCATCGCCCTGGACGAGCGCGGCCTGGCCGGGATGGCGATCAAGCTGGGCCGCTACCTGGACGAGATCCCGGCGGAGATGCTCGCCGTCGCCAATCGGCGCGACTTCCCGGTGGTGCAGATCCCGGACGGCATCGGCTTCGACGAGATCATGAACCAGATCCTGTCCGAGGTGCTCGGGCGGCACGCGGCGATGCTGGCGCGCAGCGAGCAGGCGCACTCGGTGCTGCTGCAGCTGGTGCTGCACGGCGGGGGGCTGCCGGAGGTGGTGGCGGCGCTGCCGGCGCAGTTGGCCGGTGCCAGTGCCCCGCTGGCCGGCGACGGGCACGGCGACCACGGTGCGGGCGGCCCGGGTGGTGCGGGCGGTTCGGGCGGTTCGGGCGCTGACAGTCCGGGTATGACGGTGGATTCGGCGCCGGACCCGGACGTGACGGTGCTGCATGTGGACCGCACCGGCCGCACCGTCGCCGCCGCCGGCGCGGAGCTGCCCGCCGCGGCCGCGGAGCTGCTGGACGAGGACGGGCTGTTCCGCTCCACGATGTTCCGGCACGGCATCCACACCCTGGGTACCGGGAAGAACCACGTGTCGGTGATGGTCGCGACCGTGGTGGCCGAGCGCAATCAGGGCCACCTGATCGCGGTCCGGCCCGGGCGCACCTGGGACAGCCAGGAGGTGATGATCCTGGAGCGCGGGGCGACGGTGGCGGCGCTGGTGGTCACGCGCGAGCTGGCGGTGGCCGCGGTGGAGGGCAAGTATCGCGGCGACTTCCTGCGCGACGTGCTGGCCGGACAGATGCCGGGTGCGACCGCGGTCGAGGGGGCCAAGGGTTTTGGTTGGGACCTGACCGGGGCGATGTTCGTGGTGGTCGCGGCCGGCGAGGTGCGTGGCGGGGACGAGGGGGCGCGCCGGCGCCGGGCGGAGCAGCTCGGCGCGTCCTGGGCGGCGTGGGTGCGGCGCTGGGATCCGGCGGGCGCGGCGGCGGCGTTCGCCACCGAGGCGGTGGCCGTGTTGCACGCCCCGGACGGTGAGGTGCCCTCGACCGCGCAGGTGGCCGAACTGCTGGGCGGGCTGTCGTCACCGGGGGCGCCGTTCGACGGGATCGTGGGGGTCTCCCGGGTGGTGGACGACGCCGGCGGGCTGGCCACGGCCTACGACCAGGCCTGGGAGGCGGTCCGGGTGGGGCGGCGGCTGTCCGGGGCGGGCTCGGTGTCGCGCTTCGACGACCTGGGTCTCTACCGGCTGCTGTCCCAGGTGCCGGACTCGGCGGAGCTGCGATCGTTCCTGCAGGACACGCTCGGACCGCTGGCCGCCGCCGAGGGCGACGTCGAGTGCGACGAGCTGCGCCGGACGCTGACCATGCTGCTGGACACCAACCTGAACGTGGCGCAGACCGCGCGCCGGCTGCACTTCCACTACAACACG
>CAZIIX010000430.1:0-2120 GCA_964539345.1 uncultured Actinomycetes bacterium
ATGGCGATCGCACACACACCACGCACCGTGCTGGACTGTCCGGACCCGGGAGCGCTGGCCGAGTTCTACGCGCAACTCCTCGGCTGGCGGGTCGACGATGACGGGGATTGGGCCGAGGCGCTCGCGCCCGATGGCAACCGCATCGCGTTCCAGCAGGTCGAGGGCTTCGCAGCGCCGGATTGGCCGGGCCAACAGCACCCGCAGCAGATGCACATCGACGTGTCCGTCTCCGATCTCGACGTGGCCGAGACGTCCGTACTCGCCATCGGTGCCCGCAAGCACGAGCACCAGCCGGGTACGTCCTTCCGCGTCTTCCTGGATCCGGCAGGGCACCCCTTCTGCCTCTGCCAGGAGTGAGCGGGGCGGCATCGAACCGGGGGAGTCGGATGCGTTCCATTGACAGCGGCATCTATCGCGGCGCGGTCGACGGGGTCGAAAGCGGCCACTGCCTCGCGCGAATCGCCGTCCGGGACGGCCCGGGAGGCTGCCGCATCATCGACTACGAGGCGGTGTCGACGCAGTACGGCCTGCAACACGTCGAACACGACATCCTCGACGGCGACACCCTGGTCGTGGCGTGCGGTGAGCTCCGCGGCGTGACCGTCTTTCGCGAACACGGCAATGGCGAGTTCGTCGCCGACGGACCGCGACCGATGAAGATCTGCATCGAGTATGACGGTGGGTCTCTGGGCTGGTCATGGCACTGGGGTGCAGGCAGCGACGACGTCATCGAGCGCTCGCGGGCGGTGTGTCGCCCGGCGCCGTACTGATGCGCTGCCCGGTGTGACGGCAGTGTGACCTGCGAATGTGCCGAACCCCGGTGGCGTTGTCGGACCCTTGTTCTAGTGTTCGGACCATGAAGGCGGATCGGAACCGACATGACGCGGGCGCGGAGCGCGAGCTCAGTGCGCCGGCGGCGTCGGTGGCCGTTGCCGGAGCGAGCAACTCTGAGCCGTCGGGGTGGAACGTCACGACGCTGCGGCGCACCACGCGGTGCGTGGCGGACCTGGACGTGGCCTCGACCGACGCCGAGCAGATCGACCAGCTTCGGGCATTGGAGGATCTGAAGGCGGCCTGCGCGGCGGCGCAGGCGAGGGTCACGGCGGAATTCGCGGCGACGCGTCGTCGCGGGGCCTGCGGGGGTGACGATGCCGATGGGGAGGCCGGAGGGGGTGACGGTACCGATGCGGAGGCCGGCGGGGATGCCGAACGCCGGTCGGAGGAGCGCGAGCGGGCGATGCTGCGCGACGTTCCGTCCCCGCACCCGGAATCGCCGAACGGCTGTGCGCCGCCCGGGCCCTCGGGGCGTTCGCAGCGTGAGCGGGCCCGATTGGTGCGAGCGAAGGCGGCGCGGTTGGCTGCGCGGTCGGCGGCCGGCGAGGTGGCGCTGGCCAGGCGGGAGTCGCCGCAGAAGGGCGGACGCCTGGTCGGGCTGGCGCAGGCGCTCGTTGACGAGATGCCCCATACGCTGTCGGCGCTTGCCCAAGGCGTCATCAATGAATGGCGCGCGACGTTGATGGTGCGGGAGACGGCCTGCCTGACGCGCGAACAGCGTCGCCTTGTCGATGTGGAAGTCGCCGGTGATCCGTCGCGGCTCGAGGGGCTCGGTGACGCCCGATTGGTCGCGCAGGTCAAGAAGGTCGCGTACCGCATGGACCCGTACGCGGCAACGCGGCGCGCCGCGAAGGCGGCGTCCGAACGGCGCGTGACGCTGCGGCCCGCCCCGGACTGCATGGCCTACCTGACCCAGTTGTTGCCCATCGCGTCCGCCACCGCCTGCTTCGCCGCGCTGCAACGCGCGGCAGATACCGCCCCCGCCGTCGGGGACGACCGCACCCGTGGGCAGCGGATGGCTGACGAGGCGGTCAGACGACTCGTGACCCCCGCGGGCGTGCGCCATGGCGAGAAAGGCAGCGACGCGCCGCGGGCGGACGGCTCGCGCGACGACGACGGGCGCCGCGACGAGGGGCGGCCCTCCGCGGACGACGCGGTAGCAGCGGTACGTCGCGCCTACGACCGCGCCAGGCAACGACGGCAGCGCGACCCCAGCAACTGGGCGGAAGTGGAGATGACGGCCGGTGAGACCACAGCGCAGTGGCCGTCGAACGGGCTGCCGTCGA
>CAZIIX010000431.1:0-2106 GCA_964539345.1 uncultured Actinomycetes bacterium
ACCTGACGGCGGTCGACCGTGCCTGGGCCCGGGTGTTGACCCACGGAATGACCGAGGCGGCCGCGCCGCCGGCCACCGGCACCCGCTGATATCGACCGATCGCAGAAAGGAATGAGATACGCATGTCCTGTGTTGTAAGTGAGCACTCACATAATAGCCGCGACGTCGTGCCGCGGGCACCACGAAAGGAACAACCATGACTCACGTTGCGCACCACGAGTCCGTTGCGGCATCGCCGCAGGACGTCACGTCGCCCGATGCCGGCCCGCCGCGTCGCTGGTTCGGTTTGGCGGTGTTGGCCGTCGCGCAGTTCATGGTCGTGCTGGATGCGACGATCGTGAACATCGCGCTGCCGGACATCGGCCGCGGCCTGCACATGCGCGAGGCCAGTCTGGCCTGGATCATCACCGCCTACGTGGTGGCGTTCGGCGGGTTGCTGCCCCTGGGTGGGCGCCTGGCCGACCTCCTGGGCCGCCGTCGTGTCTTCGGCGCCGGAGTCGGGATCTTCACCGCCGCGTCACTGGCCGGCGGGCTGGCGCAGAGTCCGGCCATGCTGATCACCACCCGGGCGGTACAGGGCGCCGGCGCGGCACTGCTCGCCCCGGCCGCCCTCGGCCTGGTCACCGCCATCTTTCCGGCCGCGGCCGAACGGGCCAGGGCACTGTCCATCTGGGGCGCCGTGGCCGCCGGAGGGTCGGCCGCCGGCGTGCTGCTCGGCGGTCTGCTCACCGGAGGGCTCGGCTGGCGATCGGTCTTTCTGATCAATGTTCCTGTCGGTGTCGCGGTGCTGGCCGCCGCACGCGCCACCGTGCCGGAGAGCCGGGCGCGCATCGCCGGCCGGCTGTCCCCCGCGCGGTTCGACCTGCCCGGCGCCGCCACCGTGACCGGCGGGCTGGTCGCCCTGGTGACCACGCTGTCCGAGGGAGCCGGCTGGGGCTGGACCTCGCCGCCGACCATCGTCGGGTTCGCCGCCGCGCTCGCATTGCTCGCCGGTTTCGTGGTCGTGGAGTCCAGGGCCGCGCATCCGCTCGTGCCGCTGCAACTGCTGCGCACTCGCACGGTGCACGCCGGCAACGTGGTCATGCTCCTGGTCGGTGCGGCGATGTTCGCGGTGTTCTACTTCCTGTCCTTGTATGAGCAGCTCGTGCTGGGCTATGACCCGATCATCACCGGTGTGTCCCAACTGCCACTGGCCGCAGCGCTCGTGCTTGCCGCCGGGGCCGCCGCGCCGCTGATGGCTCGCTACGGCTCACGCATCACCCTCGTGGGCGCGCTGCTCGTCTTCGCCGGGGGACTGGGCTGGCTCGGGTTCGCCCCCGTCGGCGGCAGTTTCACCACCGACCTGCTGGGACCGACCGTGCTGATCGGACTGGGGCTCGGCGCCGCGTTCGTCCCGGTGACCGCCGTCGCAGTCGACCGGGTCCCGGCCGACCAGGCCGGAGTGGCCGGTGGACTGGTCAACACCAGCCAGCAGATCGGCGGCGCCATCGGCCTGGCCGCGGTCGTCGCACTCGCCACCAGCCGCACCGCCGACGCCGCCCAGCACGGCGCGGGCCAGGTGGCCGCGCTCACCCACGGGTATTCCTGGGCGTTCTTCGCCGCCGCAGGTATCGCGGTCCTCGCCGCAGTCGTCACGGCGGCCCGAGTGAGGCGTGCCGACGCGGCCGAGCCCACCACCGCATCATCGGCCCGCGCTTGAGAGCACGAGTCGTCTACGCCGAGAAAGGAGGTGATCCCTGTGAGCCGTCTCGCCTACCGCTGGCTGGCACTGGTCCCGCTCCTGGTGTTGGACGTGATCATGTTCATCGCCTGGGACTGACCGACCCGTAGCCCATCACACCCACCGAAGGAAGGAGAAGGCCATGCGAAACCGCTCCGAGCTCTACGCCTGGCGCACCGTGTTGACCGCGCTCGTCGTCGCCGCCGTGGTCATGCTCACCGCCTGGAACTGACCTGACAACACTCTGCCGCCGCGCCCCTCCGGCGCGGCGGCAGCGCCATGCATACGGAGTGGGTGGACCTGCCGGGCCCGGGCGATCAGACCGGTGGCCGTTGCGTAATACGCACTCTATTGCGTTATACGCACGACAGTGCCAGTCTGGAAAC
>CAZIIX010000432.1:0-2106 GCA_964539345.1 uncultured Actinomycetes bacterium
CCCCGCCTTGCAAAGGCGGTGCTCTGCCAGTTGAGCTACGTCCCCTCACGGAAACGACCGCGCGAGGCGGTCGAGTCCGAGAGACGAGAGGGGTGGGCGACGGCTATCGGTGGGCCTCCACGAGGAAGGGCACCGGAAGCCCGACCGCCCGACAGGCAGCCTCCCGCTGGGTGTGACCCGCGGGTGGCTCCCCGATCACTTGGCGCTGTCGGCGGACGAACTCGTCGCTTCGTCCCAGAGCGCCTGCTCGGCGGCGGCGGCCTGCTTGCGCTTGACCACCACGAATGCCCCGACTCCCGCCAATACGAGGAGTAGTAGAAGCTTCTTCATCTCGATTCCTTTCGTTCGGCGGCGTGGACACCTGCTAGGTCGCCTCGCGCTCCCGGCACGACGTCGTCGTCGCTAGCGACCGGGACCGACGGGCGGGCCCGAGTGCACGTGACAGCCTGGGAAGACGCCCTCAAGCCGCAGGTCAGAGGCATTTTGTCACTCAGTCCGCCAGAAGTCCCTCAGTTGTTTCGATTCCTACTGCTACTGAACGATACCGGAAGGCCCGGGGAGTCGGACACGTACTACTCGGCTCCGCACCGCTGTGGATGGGCGTCGAGATGTCGCGCGCGGAGACGCGGGAGCACACCCACCACCGGTCAAGACCCTGGCCGTGGCCGATCGGTGATCTGTCGAGTCGATCGTGCTGACAACGGTGGTCGGCCGGGTGCGGGGTCAGGCGTCCCGCGCGGAGCAGGAGAACGCCCACATGACGCCGAATCGGTCGAAGACCTGGCCGTACCAGTCGCCCCACGGTGCCCTCTCGAACGGCATGCCCACGGATCCGCCCCCGTCCTGCAGCCGCCGGATGTACTCGCGCGCCTCCTCGGCCGTGTCGGTGGTGACGAGCAGCGAGTAAGCGGTACCGCGGACGGGGTAGTCGTTCTCGCTGTCCATCGCGTCGCCGCCGGCGATGGTCCCGCCGGGCAGGGTGAGTGTCGCGTGGGCCACTGCCTGCGGGTCGGGTTCGAACGGCATGCCCTCCATCGGCGCGTCCCCGTAGCGCTGGATCGTCAGCTCCCCGCCGAAGACCTCATGCCAATGCTGCATCGCCTCGGCCATGTTTCCGGGCAGCGATATGTAGGTTGCCAATGACGGTGCCATGGGGCGCTCCTCGAGTCGGAGGTGGGCTGCCTGTTCAGTATGGCAGAGGGGCCCTCATCGTGGCTGGTTCGTCGCCGCTCACTCTGGCGCACCGGCGATCAGCGCCACACGGACGCCGACGGCTTCGTAGGTGGATCGGGCACGCGCATCACGTGTCGCCAGCACGAGGCCGCCGTCTCGGGCCGCCAATGCGACCAGTCCGTCGTAGGTCGCCCCGCCGGAGATACCACGACGAGCGAGATCCCGATGAACCCCGAACGCGGAGTCGTGCGGAAGCGCCGGGCCGTCCACGAAGTTCTCGTCGATCAGCACGACCGCATCCGAGGGGCTCACGCGCGCATCTCCCGGCAGACGAGTCAGCACGGCATAGGTCTCGGCAAGGGCATGCCCGGTGAGGACGAGGGAACGATCCGTCGCCCACAGCCTGACCGACTCATGCGCCTCGTGCGACGCGACGAGCAGCGGCACGGCCACACTCGTATCGACGGCGCAGCGGGACTCGCCGGTCAACGCCGCCCCGCATCGATCAGCGCGAACATCTGCTCGTCCGTGACGACGGTCTCCGCCCGAGCAACAAGTCGGCCGCCGCTGTCCCGCTCCAGTCGCGCCGTTCGACCACCTGGCGTGATCTGCACGCCGCTGCCGTACGGCGAGATGTCCACCGTGGAACCCGGAACGAGCCCCAACGAGTCGCGAATGCTCTTGGGCAGGAGCAGCCGCCCGCCCGCATCGATCGTTGCTTCCATGGGATTACGTTACCATTCAAATCCCATCAGCAGGGCGCGCAGCGCCCATCTGTGGATCTACGAGTGGGCTCGTCGTCGTCCGGAGTAGGAGACCAAGAAGTCGGTCACGGGTGCCGCACAGATCGTTCACAAACCTGTGACCTGCGGAAACGGGGTGGGCCTGAGTGGACTTGAACCACCGACCTCTTCCTTATCAGGGAAGCGCTCT
>CAZIIX010000433.1:0-2106 GCA_964539345.1 uncultured Actinomycetes bacterium
TCCAGGGCACGTTCCTGGTGCAGCACTGGCTGGGCAACATGGGCATGCCGCGCCGCTACGCCGACTACCAACCCACCGACGGATTCACGTTCCTGAACACGTTCTCGTCCATCTCCGCATTCATCCTGGGCTCCTCGATGCTGGTATTCATCTGGAACGTGGTGCGCTCCTACCGGTACGGCGAGATCACCACCGCGGACGATCCGTGGGGCTACGGCAACTCGCTGGAGTGGGCCACCTCGTCCCCGCCGCCGCGGCACAACTTCACCGCCCTACCGCACATCCGATCCGAGCGGCCGGCGTTCGACCTGCACCATCCGTGGCTCGCCGAGCGGCTGATCTCGGAAGGGTCGCACAGCCCGAAGAAGCAGTGGCGGCCGCTGACGCAGGAGGAGATCGACGCCTACATCGAGGGGAACCTGGACACGCGCACCGGCACCGGGCGCTGATCGAGGCGAAATCCTAGTCGACGGGGCGGATCTCGACCGCTCCATCATCACCGGATACGAGTCGCACGGCGGCGCGCGAGCCCTCGGTGACACCGTCGGCAGTGCCGCGCACGCGCACCGGCGGTTCATCGAGCAGGATCGTCGACCGATCCTTGTGCGCATCGACCTGCACCACGATGCCGGTCAGCACCTCCCCCACCCGGTCCGCGAGCAGGAATTCCGAGACGGCATCGACGCACGCATGATCGAGCCGCCCGGACAGCTGCCCCGCCGAGGCCATCTGTGCCGGAAGCTCGGGCAGCGCCGACCGCACCCAGTCCGGCAGCGGCGCGTCGTGTTGCAGCGCGAGGCACACCTCGGTGGCGAACCGGTCGACCAGCCGCCGCAACGGCGCCGTCACATGTGCGTACGGCGCCGCCAGGCCGCCGTGCTCGTCCTGGTCCGGCGGCTCGCCGTCGAACGACGTGTAGCCCGCGCCGCGCAGCAGCCGGATCGCGTCCTCGATGAATGCCGCCTCGCGCGGTCGGGAGGCGTCCAGGCCGCTGACGATGTCGCCGGGCGGCACGCGCGGCGGCCAGTCGATGCCGAACACGGTGGTGGCTCGCCGCAGCTGCCGGACCTGGTGCGGCGTCGGCGGCGGCAGCGTGCGCAGGATCCCCACTCGGCCGTCCAGCATGATCCGGGCGGCGCACATGCCGGTGAGCAGGCTGATCTGCGCGTTGTACCTCTCCACCGGCAGCGTGGCCCGCCGTTCCAGCGTCCAGTGGCCGGCGCCGTCCGGGACCACCTCGGAGTCGGGCAGGTCCAGGTTGATGGCGTGCCGCCGCCGAGCGGCCTGTTCGCGCAACCGGCCCACGCGCGGCAGCAGCGCGATGGACGGGTGCAACCCACCGATATCGGCGGCCGCCTGCACCCCGTCGTAGTCCAGCTTGGCGCGGGAGCGGACGATCGTGCGCCGCAGATCGGCCCGCACCGGCTCGCCGTCGGAATCCAGGTCGATCGTCCAGAGCACGGCGGGCCGGTCGCTGTCCGGGAGCAGCGACGCGGCCCCCTCGCTGAGGATCGCCGGGTACAGCGGGGTGCGGATGTCCGGGCTGTAGAGCGTCATGCCCCGCTGGTGGCTGACCGCGTCAAGAGCACCGCCCGGCGCGACGAAGGCGCTCACATCCGCGATGGCGTACCGCACCCGGTATCCGTCGCCGCGGGCCTCGACGTGCACGGCCTGGTCCAGGTCCTGGGACCCCGCCGGGTCGACGGTGACGAACGGCACCTCGCGGTCGTCGGCGCGATCGGCCGATGACCGCTGCAACGCACGCTGCGGGTGGGCGACGACGTCCTGGGCCTCTGCCATGGCGTCCGCCGGATAGTCCGACGGGATGCCCAGCTCGTCGCGGATGGTCGCGAAGTCGAGCTTCGCCGCTGTGGTGGTGATATTTCGGGTCAGCACTCGGTCAGGCTAGGACACGGGGTGGATCGCCGCCCGCACCCGGTACCATTTGTACCGGGGCGAGGCAGCCGGGCGGCCGCGTCACCGGCCCGCAGATTCCGGCGTTGCCGAGGATCGGTGGGCGGTGTCGAGGAAAGTCCGGGCTCCACAGGGCAGGGTGGTTGCTAACGGCAACCCGGCGCGAGCCGCGGGACAGTGCCACAGAAAGCA
>CAZIIX010000434.1:0-2103 GCA_964539345.1 uncultured Actinomycetes bacterium
CCGTGTTGGACGCAATGTTCAGACAGTAAGCGATGACCGAACGTTGTGTCCAGAGCGCAGGCGAATTTTCCGGTGCGGCGGGGTGGTGTGGCCGCGGCGGGCTCTGCTGCGGGCTCAGCCGCTGGCCCGGCCGCGGGCGGGCCGCGGGTGGGCCGCGGGTGGGCCGCGGGTCGATGTCGGCGGGGTCTCGGCTGTCGGACGGGCTCAGCCGTCGAGCGGGAAGCGCTCCCATACCCGGTGTGCGGCGAGGAGCCCTTCGACGTCGCCGCAGACGCGGACCGGGTCGTCGCCGAGGATCACGCCCGGGGCGGACGGGTCGCAGTCGGCGGCGCGCAGTGCGCTGGCCGCGCTCCCCCAGCCGCCGATCACCTTCGCGTGCCGGAACGTCTCCCGGATCAGCACCGCCACGCGCGGGTCGATCGGGCCGTCGTCGCCGGCCGGAGCGCAGCTGAGCAGGACGGCGTCATACTCCACGGATCGGGCGGTCAGGAACGTGCGCTGCACCGGGACGGGGTCGCCGTCGTCGCCGGCGAGCTCTCCGCCGTGCGGGGCGATGACCAGCGGCACCATGCCCGCGGCATGCACGGCCGCGCGGACGGCACGCACGCCGGCGAGGTCGCTGCTGCTGTCGGCGACGATCCCGACGATCCGGCCGTCGACCGGCCATGACCGGCCCAGCTGCGACAGTGCCGGGCTCGGCGTCACCTCGGCCAGCGGCGCGGACGGTGCGGGCACGGGAAGCCCGAGACCGGCAGCGACCCCGGCGCACAGCTCCGGATCGACGTTGGCCAGGCACTGCAGCTCCCGCTCCTTGACCGCCTGCTCGTAGCACTTGCCCAGTTCGAACGTGTAGGCGCTGATGGTGTGCTGCTGCTCGACCGGGCTCAGGCTCCGCCAGAACAGCCGCACCTGGCTGAAGTGGTCGTCGAAGGAGGCCGGCGACTCCCGCACCTTGCGCCCGGCCGGGACCTGGGTGGGCACGTCGATCAGCGCACCGACGTCGTCGCCGGCGGTGAACGGGCAGCCGCCGTCGAGCGAGTTCGGCCGATACGGCGCCACGCCGGCGTGGTCGGCCATCTGCATGAAGCCGTCCCGGAACATGTCGTTGACCGGGGTGTGCGGCCGGTTGATCGGGATCTGGGCGAAGTTGGTGCCGCCGAAGCGGTTGAGCTGCGTGTCCAGGTAGGAGAACAGTCGCGCCTGCAGCAGCGGATCGTCGGTGACGTCGATGCCGGGCACCAGGTGTCCGGGGTGGAACGCGACCTGTTCGGTCTCGGCGAAGTAGTTGGTCGGGTTGGCGTCGAGCGTGAGCATCCCGATGGGCTGCACGGGGGCGAGTTCCTCGGGGACGAGCTTGGTCGGGTCGAGCAGGTCGATGCCCTCGAACATCTGCTCGTCGGTGTCCGGGAACGTCTGGATGCCCAGCTCCCACTGCGGGTAGGCGCCGGCCTCGATGGCGTCGGCCAGGTCCCGGCGGTGGAAGTCCGGATCGACGCCGTTGATGATCTGCGCCTCCTCCCAGACGACCGAGTGCACGCCCAGCCGCGGCTTCCAGTGCAGCTTGACCAGGGTGGTGGCGCCGTCGGCGTTGCTCATCCGGAACGTGTGGACCCCGAACCCCTCCATCGTGCGGTGCGACCGGGGGATGCCGCGATCGGACATCTGCCAGATGGTGTGCGCCTGTGCCTCGGAGTGCAGCGAGACGAAGTCCCAGAACGTGTCGTGTGCGCTCTGCGCCTGCGGGATCTCCCGATCCGGGTGCGGTTTGGCCGCGTGCACGATGTCCGGGAACTTGATGCCGTCCTGGATGAAGAAGACCGGGAAATTGTTGCCGACCAGGTCATAGATCCCCTCGGTGGTGTAGAACTTGGTGGCGAATCCGCGGGTGTCCCGGACGACGTCGGCCGAACCGCGCGAGCCCACCACGTTCGAGAAGCGCACGTACACCGGGGTCTCGACATCCGCGGCGAGGAACGCGGCGCGACACACGCTGGCCGCGCTGCCGTAGGAGTGGAACGTGCCGTGCGCGGCGTTGCCGCGGGCATGGACGACGCGCTCCGGGATGCGCTCGTGGTCGAAGTGCATGATCTTCTCGCGCAGGTG
>CAZIIX010000435.1:0-2101 GCA_964539345.1 uncultured Actinomycetes bacterium
CGAACCGTCGACGGCGCCGCCGGGACTGTCGCCGCTGCAGGCCGTGCTGTCCGACCCGGCGCTGACCACCGTCATCGACCTCGCCGCCGCTCCCGGCTGGATCCTGGACGCTGCCGGATCGCCGGGCGCGGGCGACCACTGGGCGTCGGCGTCCGACTCACGGGCCGTCCTGGATGCCGCCCGGGATCGCGACGTGCCGCTCGGCACGCTGCTCGCCGGGGGCCCGGAACTCGCCGACCACTACCGCGTGCTGCCCGAATTGACCCGGGTACTCGTCGATGTCGTCAGCGAGTGGGACGCGTCCGGGGTCGGGCACGTCGTCTCCGACGACGACGCACGCACCCTCTGGACGCGGTGCGCCCCCGCACGCCTGGACCGGCCCGCGGCACGCCGGTTCGCGCGGGCGTCGCAGCGTGACCTGACCGACCAGTGGCACGCGGCGGTGACGGCCGCGACCACCCCGGTGCCGGCCGGCGGGACGCTCGTCCACACCACCGACCGGGGTATGACGACGACGCTCTCGGCCCATCGGCATGCGGCCGCACCGGTGAGCACCGCCGTGTGGGACTTCATCCTCAAGGAACACCGCTCCAGCGCGGCGGCGCGGGTTTCGATGGGCATCGAGGCGTTGCGGGCAGGGACGCCGCAACGCGCGCTGCGCGCATTCGAGTCCGTGCTGTTCTACCGCGATGACGACACCGACGATGCCGCGCGAGCCCCGCTGATCGAGGCCATCGCCCGTCGCGGGATCGCGCTCTACCTGGCGGGGCGCGGGCAGCCGGACCGTGCCCTGGCCGTCTACACGGACCTGATCGACAGTGCCGGCGACCATGACGATCCGGACGTGCGCGAGCAGCTGGTCCAGGCCATGCTGGCGCTGGCGGACCTGTTCAGCGCGCGGCATAGTCACGGTCAGGCCGTCTCGGCGCTCATCGAGCTGGACGAACGATTCAGCGGGGACGAGGACCTCGTCATACGCGAGTACGTCGCCGCCGGACTGCAGCGGCGGGAGGACACGCTGGACGCGATGGGGCGCCATGACGAGGCGCGGGACTGCGCGGCGGAGATCGTCACCCGCTATGCGCGCGACGGGTCCGATGCGCTTGCCGCGATCGTCGCGACCGCGCGGCAGCGGGGCGACCGATCCACGTCATGAGCCGCCGGTGCGGGTCAGGGCCGTAGGTCGTCCAGCGCGGCGCGGTCCTCCGCCCCGAGCTCCAACCCGGCGGCGGCGACGTTCTCCTCCAGATGCGCCACCGAACCGGTGCCCGGGATCGGCACGATGCTCGGCGAGCGCTGCAGGAGCCAGGCCAGCACGATCTGCCGGGCGGTCGCTCCGTGCCGCTCGGCGATCTCGCGCACCACCGGCGCATCGGCGAAGTCATGCATCGGCGCCCACGGCAGGAAGGCGATCCCCTCCTGCTCGCAGACCTCCAGGACCGGGTCGGACTCCCGGGTCGTCACGTTGTAGCGGTTCTGCACCGACACCACGGGCGTGATCGCCTGGACCGCGCGGAGTTGCTCGACCGTCACGTTCGAGACGCCGATGTGCCGGATCTTCCCCTCCCGCTGCAGGTCCACCAATGTTCCGACGGCGTCCTCCAGCGGCACGTCCGGATCCGGCCGATGCCATTGGTACAGCGGGATCTGCTCGAGCCGCAACCGGCGCAGGCTCCCCTCGCAGGCCTGGCGCAGATGCTCGGGTCGGCTGTTGTTGGTCCACTGGAACGGCGCGGGCCGCTCCAGGCCACCCTTGGTGGCGATCACCAGGCCGTCGGCGTACGGCGCGAGCGTCTCACCGATCAACCGCTCACTGACCTCGGGGCCGTAGGAGTCGGCCGTGTCGATGAACGTCACTCCGAGCTCCACGGCCCGGCGCAGCACGGCCTTCGCCTCGTCCAGATCGGCCGGCTCACCCCAGATGCCGTCGCCGGTGATGCGCATGGCGCCGAATCCGAGCCGGTGGACCGTCAGGTCCCCGCCGATGGTCAGGGTGCCGGACTGCGCGGCAGGGGTCGAGCCCGTGGACATCGTCATCGAACCTCCTTGGTCGCCGGGTCGAGGACCTACTGTGCACGCTACGCCGCTGCGGTGATGTGGC
>CAZIIX010000436.1:0-2100 GCA_964539345.1 uncultured Actinomycetes bacterium
GCGGAGGCACGTCGGCCGGCGCGGCGGCGCCCGGCCCGGCGCCGGCCGGCGACCATCATGATGGCGGCGATCACCGCGACCAGCCCGGCGGCGAGGATCGCGTACGGAAGCAGCAGGCGCGAGGTCTGCCCGGCACCGGCCGTCGAGGTGCCGGCCAGCCGGACCTGATCCGGGTGTCCCTTCAGGTATTGCACCGCGACACGCTGGCCGTCGATGAATCCACAGCCGCTGAGCCCGACCGCGGCCGCGTCGTCCACGGACGGGATGCGCACCGTGGTGACGTCACCCCGGCCGCAGGACGGCGAGGAGACGACAATGGCGCTGGCGCCGACCGGGTCGCTGTCGATCGGGTCCGCGGTATGACGCAGGCTCCACCACCACAGGCCGAGCACGAGCGCCCCGACGAGCATGACGACGATCACGATCACCGGCGCCGCCACCCGGACCGAGCGGAGTGCCGCTAGCCGCTGTCGGTCGCCGCCCCGATGCGCATGTCGAGCCACGGTCGCATCACTCACGCCAGGGCGTTCCGGCCGACGGCGGCCAGTTCCCGCCACAGGTGGGCGACGGACTCGGCGCCCTTGACGAGCAGGTCGAGCGGGGCGCGCTCGTCGGGCGCGTGGATCTGGTCGTCGTCGGTCATCACGCCGAGGAAGACCAGCGGGGCGCCGATCGTCTCGGCGAGCTCGGCCTCCGGCCCGGATCCGCCCTCCCGGGTGATGAGCACCCGGTCGGTGTCGAACGCCGCGCCCAGCGCGCGCCGCGCGGCCGTGGTGGCCGGATGATCGGACGGGACGACCAACGGGCGCACCCCGGATCCCTCCCAGGTCATGGTCACCTCGACGCCCGGCCGGGTCTGCGCGACCAGGAATGCGTCCACGGCCCGCATCACCGCCGCCGGGTCCTGCCGTCCGACCAGCCGGAAGGAGAGCTTGGCGGCGGCGGAGGTGGGCACGATGGTCTTGCCGCCGGGCCCGGTGTAGCCGCCGTGGATGCCGTTGATCTCCGCCGTGGGTCGCATCCCGAGGCGTTCCAGCGTGCTGTATCCGGCCTCGCCGACGGCCGCCCGCGATCGTGCCGGGCCGGTGACCCAGGCGGTCTCGTCGAACGGCAGCGCGCCGAGCAGGTCGCGTTCGAGTTCGCTCGGCTCGTCGACGCCGTCATAGAAACCGGGAATCGTGATGTGCCGATCCTCGTCATGGATGGCGGCGAGGATCCGCACGAGTTCGGTGATCGGATTGGCCACCGCCCCGCCGAAGCTGCCGGAGTGCAGGTCGATGCGCGGTCCCTGCACCCGGACCTCGCCGCTGACCAGGCCGCGCATCCCGGTGACCAGGCTCGGGGTGGCGGCGTCGAAGATCCCGGTGTCGGAGATGACCACCACGTCGGCCGACAACCGGCCGTCCAGGTCGGCCAGCAGCGCGGAGATGTGCGGCGAGCCGGACTCCTCCTCCCCCTCGACGAGCAGGGTCAGATCGACCGCGGGCGAGGTGCGGCCGGTCGCCGCCAGGTGCGCGGCGAGTCCGAGCAGGTGCATGGCGACGTTGCCCTTGTCGTCGCTGGCGCCGCGGGCGTGGATCAGGCCGTCGACGATGTGCGGCTCGAACGGCTCGTACGACCATCCGTCGGCGGCGTCGGCCGGCTGGACGTCGTGATGCCCGTAGACGACGACGCGGACCGCGTTCGGATCCCCGGACGGCCAGTGCGCATACACCGCCGGCAGGTAGGGGCCCGCATCGAGCACCTCGACGGTGGGAAAACCGGTGCGGCGCAATGCTTCCGCGAGAAAGCGGGCGCTCGCGTCGACGTCGCCGTGGTGGCCCGGGTCGGCGGAGACCGACGGGATCGCCAGCCAGTCGCACAGCGTGCGCAGCCAGGGGTCGGTTCCGCTCTGCACAGCGGAGCGTTCAGCAGTCGTCATACTCCATCAACTTACGCGATGTGGGGGTGCACACCGTCGCTCGTCGTCAGTGCGTCGCTGTGACCTTGTTCAATCCCTCAGGGGAGTCCGGGTCCAGGCCCAGGGCGAGGGCGGTGTTGATCGCGAGCTGCTGGCCGCGCACCACCAGCGGGATGGTGGCCAGGGCCTCGCCCACGCCC
>CAZIIX010000437.1:0-2094 GCA_964539345.1 uncultured Actinomycetes bacterium
CGACTGCCGATGGGCCGCACGGACTTCGACCGGCAATCCGGGTGGGTGAGCCTGGCGGTCGCTGCTGCCGGCATCGCCCCAGCCGAGTGGGATGACGCAGTCCGGTCGATCCTCACCGCGATCGGCTGGCGCAGCATGTACGAGGGGCGCGAGATGCAGCTGCGCGTCGACAACCCCACGCTCGATGCGCTGGAGACCCTCACCGGGATGACGACGACCAGGCGCAACGATCCCGACGCTGTCGTCGCCACCGCCATGGCGGCCAGGGCCGCGATCTTCGGGCGCGGCAGCAGCGACTGAGCTGCTCACGGGACGGCCGCAGCGAGGCTCACCCCAGGATCCTGCGACGATGTCCGAGCCCGACGGTACGTTATGTCTGACTACCGACAACCCCGTCAGCAGCGCGGCGAGCGCAGGAGAGACACCCGATGGCACCGACCACCAAAGAGGCCCAACGCGCCGAGCTGCACAAGACGATCTGGCGCATCGCGAACGATCTGCGCGGCAGCGTCGACGGCTGGGACTTCAAGAGCTACGTGCTGGGCATGCTCTTCTACCGCTTCATCAGCGAGAACCTCACCGCCTACATCAATAGGGGCGAGCATGACGCCGGTGACGCCGACTTCGACTACACCTACCTGCCGGATGCGCAGGCGGAGTTCGGCCGCGCCGAGACCGTCGCCGAGAAGGGCTTCTACATCCTGCCGTCGGAGCTCTTCGACAACGTGCGCGAGCGGGCACCGCACGATGTCAACCTCAACGAGACGCTCGAGCAGGTCTTTAAGAACATCGAGGCCTCGGCGGTCGGCACCGCGAGCGAGGACGATCTCAAGGGCCTGTTCGACGACCTGGACGTCAACAGCACCAAGCTCGGCAACTCGGTCGCCCGGCGCAACGAGAAGCTGGTCAAACTGTTGGACGCGATCGGCGACCTTCCGCTGGGCAATTTCGCCGATAACGCGATCGACCTGTTCGGCGACGCCTACGAGTACCTCATGCAGATGTATGCCTCCCAGGCCGGCAAGTCCGGCGGCGAGTACTACACCCCGCAGGAGGTCTCCGAGGTCCTCGCGCGGATCACCGTGGTCGGCAAGACCCGCGTCAACCGGGCATACGATCCCGCGTGCGGATCCGGCTCGCTGCTGCTGAAGTTCGCGAAGGTCCTCGGGCAGGAGAACGTCGGCGGGTTCTTCGGCCAGGAGATCAACCTGACCACCTACAACCTCGCGCGGATCAACATGTTCCTGCATGACGTGAACTACGAGAAGTTCGACATCGCCCACGGTGACACGCTTCTCGACCCCGCGCACTGGGACGACGAGCCGTTCGACGCGATCGTGTCCAATCCGCCGTACTCCATCCGGTGGGCGGGGGACGCGAACCCGCTGCTGATCAATGACGAACGGTTCGCCCCCGCCGGCGTGCTCGCCCCCAAGTCGAAGGCCGACCTGGCGTTCACCATGCACATGCTCTCGTGGCTGGCCGTGAATGGCACCGCGGCGATCGTCGAGTTCCCCGGCGTGCTCTACCGGGGCGGGGCGGAGCGGAAGATTCGCAAGTACCTGATCGACAACAACTTCGTCGACGCGGTGATCCAACTGCCGCCGGACCTGTTCTTCGGCACCACGATCGCGACGTGCATCATCGTGCTGAAGAAGTCCAAGGCGGACAACGCGGTGCTGTTCATCGACGCGTCGGCCGAGTTCAAACGGCTGGGCAACAAGAACAAGCTGCTGCCGGAGAACCAGCAGCACATCCTCGACACGTTCAGTGCGCGGGTCGATGTCGACTACGTCGCGAAGCTTGTGCCCAACGATGATCTGGCCGCCAACGACTACAACATCGCGGTGTCGTCCTACGTCGAGCCGGAGGACACCCGTGAGGTCATCGACATCACCGAGTTGAACGCGGAGATCGCCCGCATCGTCGCCCGACAAGCGGAACTTCGCACGTCGATCGACGCCATCGTCGCGGATCTGGAAGGAGACAAGGTATGACGGCGCAGCCCACCGGAGAGATTGTTTTCTACCAGCGCGATGACGGCACTCCCGCACTGGAGGTGCGGCTCGACGCCGAGACGGTGTGGCTGAGTCA
>CAZIIX010000438.1:0-2087 GCA_964539345.1 uncultured Actinomycetes bacterium
GTCATCACGTCCGGCGGCAGGTTCGACAGGTTCGTACGCAAATTGCCCACCAGCCGGCCGACGAACATCGAGCCGATGATCGCGGTGCCCACCGAGGCGCCGATCTGCCGGAAGAAGTTCACCCCGGCCGTCGCCGTACTCATATCCCTCGGGCCGACCGAGTTCTGCACCGTCAGAATCAAAGTCGGCATGATGAAGCCGATCCCCAACCCGAGCACCACCATGTACAGGCTGGACGTCAGCCGGCTGGTGTCCGCCCCCATGGTCGAGATCAGATACATCCCCACGGCCGCCACCGCGGTCCCCATGATCGGGAAGACCTTGTACCGCCCGGTGCGCGTCATCAACTGCCCGGTGGTCACCGCCGCGAGCATCAGCCCGCCCATCAGCGGCAGCAGCAGGATGCCGGACATGGTCGCCGTGGCACCGAGGGAGAGCTGCAGGTAGGTCGGCAGGTAGCTCACGGCGCCGAACATGGCCACGCCGAGCAGCAGCGCCAGCGGCGTGTTCACCCGAAACACGTTGTCGCGGAACAACCTCATCGGCAGGATCGGCTGCCGGGCGCGCATCTCGGCCCGGACGAACAGCGGGGCGAGCACCAGCACGGCCACGCCCAACCCGATGATCGTTATCGAGTCCCAGGCGTAGGTCCGCCCGCCCCAGGTCAGCAGCAGCACCAGCGCGGCGGCGGCGCCGGCCAGGCACGCGATCCCCCAGTAGTCGACGCTCGGACGCTGCCGCTTCGTCTCCAGCTTCAGCATCGCGCCGGTGACCGCCAGCGCCCCGAGCCCGATCGGCACGTTGATGTAGAAGATCCACCGCCAGCTCACCGCGTCCGTGAGGTAGCCGCCCAGGAGCGGGCCGAGCACCGTGGCGACACCGATCATCGGCCCCATGACGGACATGTACTTGCCGCGTTCCCGGGCCGAGACGATCTCCGCGATGATGGTCTGCGCGCCGATCATCAGTCCGCCGGCGCCGATGCCCTGCACCGCGCGGAACGCGATGAGAACCCCCATCGTCGGGGCGATGCCGGACAGCACCGAGCCGATCAGGAAGATCACGATGGCGATCATGAAAGCCTGTTTGCGGCCGATGAAGTCGCCGACCTTGCCGTAGACCGGCATGACGATGGTCTGGGCGAGCAGGTAGGCGGTGAGCAGCCAGGAGATCTGCGACATGCCGTCCAGGTTGCGGCCGATGTGCGGCAGCGCGGTGGCGACGATCGTCTGGTCCAGGGCCGCCATCAGGATGCCCAGCAGCAGCCCGATGAAGATCACGATGAGCCGACCGTGCGGGATGCCGGTGCTCGACACGCGTGGCGCCCCCTTGTCGGGCCGCCCCGTCGTCGTGTGCGATCGGGTGCCGGCGTGAGCGGCGGTGGTGCGGGTGGGGGGAGCGCTCATGGCGAGATCTCCTGTGGCTGATCGTCTCTCCCGGTGCGGCGCCTGGGGAGTGGTGGCTGTCGGGTTGGTGGTCCGGCGACGTGCGCCGGCCGCGGTGTCGCGGCAGAGCATCGGAGCCGCGCCGCGCGGACGATGGCGTCAGAACCCGCTTTCCAGCAGGGCGAACGCCTCGTCGATCAGATCGGGCAGCGATGCGCTCTCGTTGGACGCCCATCGTTTGGTGGCCAGCCGCAGCACCGCGACCCCGACCGAGGCGAGCAGCGCGACCTCCATGTCCTGGCCGGGGTCGGTGCCGAGCCGCTCGCCCATGCCCGCCGCGATGGCCCGCTCCACCCGATCGAACTGGTGCAGTTGGCGCGGCAGCAGGGTCGGATTGTCGTGCACCAGCCGGTAGCGCGCGAGCGCCCGCTCCCGCTGCGGCGGCGCGGACCGCAACACCCGGTTGTCCGCGACCGCGCGGTGCAGGGCGCGTAGCGGGGGCTCGTCGGCCGGTCGTGCCGGGATGGCATGACGGAGTTCGTCGGCCAGCGCATGCGTGTCGGCGACCAGCGCGTCCTCCTTGCAGGAGAAATAGTTGAAGAAGGTGCGCGTGGAGACGTCCGCGCGCTCGCTGATCTCGTCGATCGTGAGGTGCTCCAGGCCGCGCTCGACCGCCAGGAACAGCGCGGCGGTGCGGATGCG
>CAZIIX010000439.1:0-2077 GCA_964539345.1 uncultured Actinomycetes bacterium
CCGCTCGTGACGGCCCGCCGGTCCCGCGCTCGATAGGGTGGATTCGTGCATCCGTTCCGTCCCGATCCGACCGGCGATCACCCGACGATGCGCCCCGGCCCGGCCACCTCTTCGCCGAGCCGCCCACCGCTGCTGACCTGGCCGGCGTTCGACCCCACGCGCGTGAAGGTCGCCCTGACCACCCGGGACGGCGGCGTGTCGACCGGCCGCCTCGCCTCGCTCAACCTGGGTCTGCATGTCGACGACTCCCCGGCGAACGTGGTGACCAACCGCTCCCGCGCCGCTTCCGCCTTCGGCGCGCCGCTGGACGATGTCGTGTTCTGCCAGCAGGTGCACGACCGCGCCGTCACCGTCATCGATGACGAGGATCGGGGCCGCGGGGTCCGGTCCGCCGATGACGCCGTTCCGGCCACGGACGCGATGGTCACGGCCTCCCCCGGCCCGGTGCTCGCGGTGCTGGTGGCCGACTGCGTGCCCCTCGTGTTGCACGACCCGGACGCCGCGGTTCTGGCGGTGGTGCACGCGGGCTGGCGGGGAACGGTGCGCGGGGTGACGCAGGCCGCCGTGGACACCATGACGACGTTCGGCGCCACACCACGTCGGATCGTCGCCGGTATCGGGCCCGCCATCGGCGCCGACGTCTACCAGGTCGGCGAGGACGTGGCCGTGGCCGCACGCGAGGCGTTCGGCGATGACGTCGCCGCCGTGCTGCGCCCCGACGGGACCGGGCACTACCTGTTCGACCTGGTCACGGCCGCCCGGCTGCAGCTGCGCACCGCGGGCCTGGCCGAGGAGAACATCCACCCGTCCGGCCTGGTCACCGGGCCCGGCACCCCGTTCTACTCGCACCGGCTGGAGCAGCCCACCGGGCGCTTCGCGGTCTTCGCGCAGCTGCAGGAGGCCTCCGAGAGCGACCCCGCCCATCGGCCGCAGGAGGCCTCGTGACCGCCGATACCCCGTACACCGCAGAGCGTTTCGTCTACGACGGCTTCGATATCGACCCGCTGACGGACAGCCTCACCTGCCGCTACCACCTGGACGACTACGGGTTCATCGAGCAGATCCGGCTGCCCGGCGGCGGCGATTGGTCGACTCCGGCCGCGCGCGAAGCGGCCCGCATCGTGTTCCTCCTCGCCGGCGTCTCCTACTACAAGGCCGGTGCCCCGCCGGTGATCGACCTCGGCGAGCACGCCCTGACCGATACGGAGCGGGACTTCCTGCGCGAGTTCTACGTCGACGGGCTGGGCGAGTTCGCCTACCGGTCCGAGCCGCGGCTGGATCTGACCGGCCTGGAGATTCGCGCACCTCGGCTGGACCGTGCTGCGCCCGTGGGCTTCTCGCCCCGACCGGGCACGCCGCTGATCCCGTTCGGCGGCGGCGTCGACTCGATCGTCACGGTCGAGCTGCTGCGCGAGGCCGCGCCGGACGCGTCGCTGTTCGTGGTCAACCGCCCGGGCGACCGGTTCGATGCGATCGAGCAGCCTGCCCGGGTCGCCGGTCTGCCGGTGGTGCGCGCCGAGCGCGTGTTGGATCCGCAGATCCTGCGCTCCGCGGAGCTCGGTTTCCGCAACGGGCATGTGCCGGTGACCGGCGTCATTTCGGCGATCGCCGTGCTGGCGGCCACGGTCGGCGGGCACAGCGGTGTGGTGATGAGCAATGAGTGGTCCGCGTCGGTGGGGACCGTCGAGCTGGACGGGCGGTCGGTCAACCACCAGTACTCGAAGTCACTCGCGTTCGAGGCCGGATTGCGCCGGGTGCTGGCCGAAGCGATCGGCGGCGTGCAGTACTTCTCCGAGCTGCGGCCGTTCAGCGGGTTGTGGATCGCGCGCCGTTTCGCCTCCCTGACACAGTATTTCGACACGTTCCGCAGCTGCAACCGCGCCTTCCACATCAACCTGGAGCAGCGCTACGACCACTGGTGCGCGCACTGCGACAAGTGCTGCTTCGTCGACCTGATCCTCGCCCCGTTCGTCGAGGCGTCCGCGCTGCGCCGGGTGTTCGCGGCCGGGGGCGGCGAGCCGCTGGAGAATGCGGAGTTGCGCGGCAAGTTCGAGAACCTGGTCGGTCTGGTGCCGGA
>CAZIIX010000440.1:0-2065 GCA_964539345.1 uncultured Actinomycetes bacterium
AGCATCAGCACGAACAGGAACAGCATCATGATCGCGCCGGTGTACACGATGATCTGCGCGAAGCCGAGGAATTCGGCCTCCTGGGTGATGTACAGGCAGCCCAGGCACAACATGGTCAGCACCAGCCAGAGCGCGGAGTGCACGGCGCCGCGGGAGAACAGCATGCCCAGGGCGCCGATCAGCGCGAGCGGGCCGACGATCCAGAACACGATCTGCTCGGCGCCGCCGGCACCGCCCGACGTCTGCGCGGCGGTGGTCGCCGCGGCGGCCAGTGACGGCGTCAGCGCGATCACGACCGGTCCTCGTTTCGCGGGGTGCTGCGGCGCACGCGGGCGGCGGACTGGCCGGTCGCGTTGCCGATCGGCGGGAGCGGGGGCGGCAGCGGGACCTGGTGGCCCTCGGCGTGCGCCCGGTCGTTGTACTCCTTGAGCAGCTCCGGGCCCTTGACGTAGTAGTCCTTCTCGGTGCCCAGCCGTGGCGGGTGCGGGGGCTGTTCCATGCCGGGCAGCAGCGGGGAGAGCAGCTGCTCCTTGGTGTAGATCAGCCGCTGCCGGTCGTCATCGGCCGTCTCGTACTCGTTGATCATGGTCAGCGAGCGGGTCGGGCAGGCCTCGACGCACATGCCGCATCCGATACAGCGCAGGTAGTTGATCTGGTAGTCCTTGGCATAGCGCTCGCCGGGCGAGTACCGCTCGTCGGGGGTGTTGTTGCCCCCCTCGACGTAGATCGCGTCGGCCGGGCACGCCCAGGCGCACAGCTCGCATCCGATGCACTTCTCCAGGCCGTCCGGGTGCCGGTTGAGCCGGTGCCGCATGCGGTACCGGGGCGCCGTCGGCGCCGGGTTGGCGGGGTAGTCCTCGGTGACGACACCTCGGAACATGGTGCCGAAGGTGACGCCGAACCCCTTGATGGGATCAAGAATCGACATCGTTTCCTCCGTTCTTGGTGGCTCCGACGGTGCGCCGCGGCGGCGGGGCCGGGACCACCAGGTCCATCGGGGGGACAGGGAATTCCGACAGGGACGGGCCGATGACGGTCGGCGCCTCGCGCATCGGGGTGTCCGGCGCGTGGCCCTGGTCGGCCAGTTCGTCCTCGTCGATGTCCTCGTCGGTCTCGCGCGCCGGCCAGAACGCGGCGATCAGCAGCAGGATCACCAGCGGGATGCCCATCCACAGCAGCACTTCGGCGGTGGTCAGGTCGGTGGCCGTGTTCAGCACCCGGGCCACGCCCACGAGCAGGATCCAGGCCAGCGAGATCGGCACCAGGACCTTCCAGCCGAGGTGCATGAACTGGTCGTAGCGGAAGCGCGGCAGCGTACCGCGGATCCACACGAAGAAGAACATCAGCAGCAGCAGCTTGATGGAGAACCACAGCACCGTCCAGTAGCCGGTGTTGGCCCCCTCCCACAGTGAGATCGGCCAGGGGGCGCGCCATCCGCCGAGGAACAGCGTGGTGCAGATCGCCGACACGTTGATCAGGTTGATGTACTCGGCCAGGAAGAACAGCCCGAACCGCATCGACGAGTATTCGGTGTTATAGCCGCCGACCAGCTCCGATTCGGCCTCGGGCAGGTCGAACGGGGCGCGGTTGGTCTCGCCGACCATGGAGATGACGTAGACGATGAACGACACCGGCAGCAGCCAGATGTACCACCCGGCCTCCTGCTGCGCGACGATCGCCGAGGTCGACAGCGTCCCCGCGTACAGGAACACCGCGACGAAGCTCAGGCCCATCGCGATCTCGTAGGAGATCATCTGTGCGGCGGAGCGGATCCCGCCCAACAGCGGGTAGGTGGAGCCGGAGGCCCAGCCGCCGAGCACGATGCCGTAGATGCCGATCGAGGACAGCACCAGGGCGAGCAGCACGCCCACCGGCAGGTCGGTGAGCTGCATGGCGGTGTCGTGCCCGAACATGCGCACCGGCCCGCCGATCGGGATGACGGAGAACACCAGGAAGGCGGGGATGGCGCACAGGATCGGCGCGGCGATGTAGACGGCCTTGTCGACCATCCGCGGCATCAGGCCCTCTTTGAAGATGAGCTTCAGCGCGTCCGCCAGCGACTGCA
>CAZIIX010000441.1:0-2051 GCA_964539345.1 uncultured Actinomycetes bacterium
GGGGTGCTCTGGTTCGGCGTCTACAACGTCGCGCTCAATGCCGGCGAGCGGGTGGTGGACGCCGGCACCGCCTCGCTGGTCATCAATGTGGCGCCCATCCTGATCGCGATCCTCGCGGGCTGGCGGCTGCGCGAGGGCTTCCCCCGGATCCTGTTCGTCGGCCTGGCGATCGCGTTCGCCGGATCGGTCGTCGTCGGCATGTCCTCGCACGGCGACGACGGGCGAAGCCCGGTTGCCGGGGTGCTGCTGTGCCTGCTCGCGGCGGTGGTCTACGCCGTTGCGGTCGTGCTGCAAAAGGGTGTGCTGCAACGGGTCTCGGCGCTGCAGGTGACGTTCCTGGCCTGCGTCATCGGCGCGGTCTGCACACTTCCGTTCGCCCCGCAGCTGGTGAGCGAACTCGGCGCCGCACCCGCGTCGGTCCCGTGGACCGTCGCGTACCTGGGTATCTTCCCCACCGCGATCGCGTTCACCACGTGGGCCTACGCGCTGCGCTACCTGCCCGCAGGGCGACTCGGGGCGACGACCTATGTGGTGCCCGCCCTGGTGGTGCTGATGTCCTGGTGGCTGCTCGCGGAACTGCCGTCCTGGGGTGCGCTCGCCGGCGGCGTGCTGTGCCTGGCCGGTGTGGCGGTGTCGCGGCAGCGCCGCCGCTAGTATGGTTCGTCCGTGCTGACCGACCGGAAACCGCCGCCGCGTCCGCTCGCGCTCGCCACCGTTCTGGGCATCCTGTTCCTGACGTTCCTCGACACCACGATCGTCACGGTGGTGCTCGGTGACATCCAGTACACCCTCGGTGCCGGGGTCATCCCGCTGCAGTGGGTGGTCAATGCCTACGCGCTGGTGTTCGCCAGCCTGATGCTGTTCGCCGGATCGCTGGGAGATCGGTTGGGGCGCAGGCGGATCATGGTCGTCGGCATCGTCATCTTCTGCGCCGGGTCGATCGTGTGCGCGGTCGCGCCGAGCGTCGGCTGGCTCATCGCCGGCCGGGCCATCATGGGGGTCGGCGCGGCCGCGTCGGAGCCGGGCACGCTGTCGGTGATCCGGCAGATGTACCCGGACCGGCGGCAGCGGGCGCGGGCGCTCGGCGGATGGGCGGCGGTCTCCGGACTGGCACTGGCCCTGGGCCCGGTCGTCGGCGGGCTGCTGGCGGCGGCCGGCGACTGGCGCACCGTGTTCTGGTTCAACCTGGTCGCCGGCGTGCTGCTGCTGGTCTCGGCGCTGGCGTGGGTGCCCCGGTCCCGCGATCCGCAGCCCGGCCGGCTCGATGTCGGCGGCTTCCTGCTGGGGGCCGTCGCGCTGGGCAGTGCGATCTTCGCCGCGCTGCTGGGGGAGCAGTACGGGTTCGGAACGTCCTGGGTCATCGGGCTTTTCGTGCTCGCTGGGGTCGCGGCCATCGCGCTGATCCTGGTCGAGCGGCGCGTCACCAGCCCCATGGTCAGGTTCCGCGAGCTGGGCAAGCCCGTGGTGGCGAACGCGTTGTTCGCCGCGTTCGCGGTCTACTTCGGGGTGTTCTCCATCTTCTTCTTCACCGCGCTCTACCTCGACCTGGTGGAGGGCTACGGCGGGCTGCGGATGGCCGCGCTGTTCGGGCCGATGGCGGCGCTGATCGTCGTGGGTTCGTTGATCGCGGGGTGGTGGGTGGGCCGCTCGTCCGCCCGCAGCCCGCTGGTTGTGGGCGCGGTCATCAGCGCGGCCGGCCTGGTGCTGACCCGGCTGTTCATGACGGAGTCCCCGCCGTTCGCCGGCGTCGCGACGTCGCTGGCGGTGGCGGGCCTCGGGTTCGGGCTCGCCGTGGTGCCGGTGACGTCGGCCGTGCTCGGCCACATGCCCGCTGCGCTGTCCGGCATGGCGGCCGGGGCGACGAACACCGCGCGGCAGCTCGGCACCGTGGTCGGGGTGACGGTGCTCGGGGCCGTGGTCAGCGCCACCATGGAGCGCGGACTGTCCGAGTCGCTGGGGTCGAACCCGCTGCTGGCCGGGGTCAAGGACAGTATCCTGGCGGTGTTCCAGACCGGCGGCGAGCAGGCGAAGGGCCTGGACTTCGCGCACCC
>CAZIIX010000442.1:0-2051 GCA_964539345.1 uncultured Actinomycetes bacterium
GCGGCCGATGCCGGCAGCGCGAGCGCGGTCAGTCGCCGGTCGCCGGCCGGGCGAGCTTGGCCCGCAGCGCGTCCGCGACCGGGGCGGGCAGCAGCGCCGCGACGTCCCCGCCGTACCGGGCGACCTGTTTGACCAGCGACGACGACAGGAACGAGTGCTCCGGGCTGGTGGGCATGAACAGCGTGTCCACCCCGGCCAGGCCGGAGTTCATCTGGGCCATCTGCAGTTCGTAGTCGAAGTCGGACACGGCGCGCAGGCCCTTGACGATCGCGGTGATGCTGCGCTGCCGGCAGTAGTCGACCAGGAGCCCCTCGAAGGAGTCGATCGTGACATTGTCGAAGTCCGCGGTCGTCGCGCGCAGCATCTCCAGCCGTTCGTCGATCGAGAACAGGCCGCTCTTGGCCGGGTTGATCAGCACTGCGACGGTGACGTGGTCGAACAGCCGCCGGGCGCGGGCCACGATGTCGAGGTGGCCGAGCGTGGGCGGGTCGAAGGAGCCGGGACAGACGGCGTGCGTCATGGTCCGCGACCGTAGCAGACGAGTGTGTCACCGTATCGCTTGGTCTTGATTCTGGTCAGCGGGTCGGGCCAGTCGAACGGCGCGTCGCGGACCGATCGTTCGAGTATGACGTCGGCCTCGGGGCGCAGCCGTCCGCGCTGCTGCAGCACGGTGATGATCGCCGCCAGCACCGCGGCCGGGACGTCGTAGGGCGGGTCGGCGACGACCACGTCGAACGACTCGTCGGTGCTGCTGGCGTAGCCGAGTGCGTCGCCGGCGACCACCGTGGCGCGGTCGGTGCCCAGCTGCTGCAGGTTCGCGCGGATGGCCTGCTGGGCGCGGCGCGAGTTGTCCACCAGCACCGCGGATCGGGCGCCGCGGGAGAGCAGTTCCAGGCCGAGGGCGCCGCTGCCCGCGTAGAGGTCGAGCACCCGCGCCCCGTCGAGTCCGCCGGCGGCGGCCAGCGTGTTCGCGACGGCCGCCCGGACGCGTTCGGCGGTCGGCCGGGTGGCCAGCCCGGGTGGCGTGACGAGCCGACGTCCCCCCCAGCTGCCGCCGACGATGCGTGTCATGTGCCGGCCATCGTCTTGTCCGCCGCCCGCGTCATCCGCCCTCCGGGTCCGGCTCAGGAGATGACGACGAGGAGGTCCCCGCCCTCGACCTGCTGCACCTTGCCGATGGCGGTGCGCGAGACGGTGCCGGCGGTGGACGCGGTGATCGACGCCTCCATCTTCATCGCCTCGATCGTCGCGACGACCTGCCCGGCCTGCACCGTGTCGCCCTCCGCGACGCCGAGCGTGACGACGCCGGCGAACGGCGCGGGCACGTGGTGGGGGTTGTCCGGGTCGGCACGCTCGGCGACCGGCACGTCCACGGCCACTCCGCGGTCGCGGATCTGCAGCGGGCGCAGCTGTCCGTTCAGCGTGGTCACCACGGTGCGCATCCCGCGTTCGTCGGGTTCGCCGATCGCCTCGATCCCGGCGATCAGCTGCACGCCCTGCTCGAGGTCGATGATGTGCTCGACCCCGGGGGCCAGGCCGTAGAGGTAGTCGGCGGTGGGCAGCACGCCGATATCGCCGTACTCCTCGCGGGTCTCGGCGAACGTCCGCGTCGGGCCGGGGAACAGCAGCCGGTTGAGTGTCGCCCGCGGCGCGGTGTCCAGCGCCGTCACGTCGTCATCGGACAGGGTGCCCGCCGCCGGGGTGTGGCTGCGGCCGGCCATCGCGCGGGTGCGGAACGGTTCCGGCCAGCCGGCGGCCGGCACGCCCAGCTCGCCGGAGAGGAACCCGACGACCGAGTCCGGGATGTCGAAGCGACCCGGGTCGGACTCGAACTCGGCGGGATCGACTCCGGCGCCGACCAGGTGCAGCGCGAGGTCGCCGACGACCTTCGACGACGGGGTGACCTTCACCAGCCGGCCGAGCATGGCGTCGGCCGCGGCGTAGATGGCCTCGATCTGTTCGAACTTGTCCGCCAGGCCCAGGGCCTTGGCCTGCTGGCGCAGGTTGGAGAGCTGCCCGCCGGGGATCTCGTGCCGGTAGACCCGGCCGGT
>CAZIIX010000443.1:0-2044 GCA_964539345.1 uncultured Actinomycetes bacterium
GAGGCCACCGGCTCGTCGGCCAGGATCACCCGCGGCCGCTGGGACAGCGCCCGGGCGATGGCCACCCGCTGCTGCTGCCCGCCGGAGAGGTCGCCGGCCTTGGAATACGCCTTGTGCACGATCTCGACGCGTTCGAGCGACTGCATGGCGATCTCGACGTTCTCCGGCCCGTACCAGCCGAGCAGCGCCCGCCAGGTGGGCGTGTGGTACAGCCGGCCCATCAGCACGTTGTTGAGCACGGTGGTGCGTTTGGCCAGGTTGAAGCTCTGGAAGATCATCGCGGTGTCGGCCCGCAGTGCCCGCAGCGACCGGCCGGACAGACCGTTGATCGTGCGCTCTCCGACGGTGACCGATCCGCCGGTGGTGGGCACCAGCCCGTTCATGGTGCGGATCAGGGTCGATTTGCCGGCCCCGGACAGTCCGACGATCACCACCATCTCGCCGGGGGAGATCTCCAGCGAGACGTCCGTCAGTCCCACCGTGCCGTCCGGGTAGGTCACCGACGCATGCACGATGCTGATGTGGCCGCGGGTGCGCGCAGCGGTGTCGGCTCCGCCCGCGCGGCCGCCCGGCGGCGGGGTGCCGTCCGGCGGCGGGGTCGGGGCCGTCATGGATCGCGGGGGGACGGCATCAGCCGGCGAGGCCGAGCTTGGCGACCGCCTCCGACACCTTGTTCAATGACGCGGTATCGGCCGGCACCAGCGCATCGATGCCGTAGATGTCGCCGAGCACCTTCTTGCCCTCGTCGCTCTGGGAGTAGTCCTCCAGGGTGGAGGTGATCTTGTCCTGCCACTCCGAGGTGAGGTTGCCCGAGACCACGGCGCCGTCATTGGGAATCTCGTCGCTGTAGGCGAACACGACCACCTTCTGGCCGACGTCCGGCACGTCGCCGACCACGTCGTCGCGGGCATCGTCCCAGGCCACACCGACCTCGACATCCCCGTTGTAGACCGCGAGCACGGACTGGTCGTGCGCCTCCAGCGGCACGATGTCCAGGAAGCTCTGCGGGTCGTCGATGCCGGAGTTGATCAGTGCGAGCATCGGGAAGATGTAGCCGGAGGTCGATCCGGGGTCGAGCAGCGCCACCTTGTCGCCCTCGGTCAGGTTCTTCAGCGTGTCCAGGGCGATCGGCCCGGTCTTGGAGGCAGTGGTGCTGGTGCCGCCGGTGCCGTTGCAGTTGAGGTACTTGTCGTTGTCCGGCTTGGGCTCCGGGGCGCTGATCGTGCAGAACTTGTCGGGGTTGTTGGTGAAGAACTCCGTGTGGTAGGTCGGCAGCCCGTAGCGCACCGCCTGCAAGACGATCTTCGCGCCGTACTTCTGGCAGGACTGGATCATCGGCAGCGGCGCGAACAGGCCGATCTGCGCCTGATTGGCACCCATCGCCTCCACGGCGGCGGCGTAGTTCGTGCTGACCTTGCCCTCGACCGGGATGCCGAGCGCGTCGGTGAGGTAGTCGGTCAGCGGCTTGGCCGTCTCGACCAGCTTGTCGGCATCGGCGGACGGCACCAGGGCCAGCACGAGCTTGTCGGGCACCTCGTCGCCGCTGGTCCCCGTGCAGCCGAAGTCGTCGTCGCCGGCCGGCTGGCTGGGGCCGGCGGAGCCGGTCGGGGACGGCCCGGACGTTCCGGCGTCGTCGGCGCTGCTTCCGCAGCCGGCCGCGACCATGACGGCGGCTCCGGCGACGGCCGCAAGGGCCATGCGAATCCTGCTCACGTGGGTCCTTCCCCTCCTGGGCCCGCGCACGATGCCCGGGCTCCGATGTGACCATCACCGCGGTGATGGGTCGTGCTTGGAAGATCGCTGGCGCTCCGCCGGTGGCCACCGGCGCATTCGAGTATCGCCCGCGCCGGTGCGGCGAACAATGGCGGGTCTCCGACTGTGGCGCAGACCACGGGCCCGGCGACCGGCCGGGTACTGCTGCCACGCCGGCGCTACGGCGCTCGGCTGGCGACCCGGTACGCTCATCGGATACGGGGCGGTAGCTCAGTAGGTTAGAGCAGCGGACTCATAATCCGCCAGGCGCGGGTTCGAGTCCCGCCCGCCC
>CAZIIX010000444.1:0-2043 GCA_964539345.1 uncultured Actinomycetes bacterium
AACGACACCTACCTGGGCGTGATGCTCCCGTGGATCGCGAATCCGTTCGGGATATTCCTGATGCGCCAGTTCATCTTCGACGTGCCGGACGAGCTGCTCGACGCCGCGCGAATCGACGGCGCCAGCGAATGGGGGGTGGTGGTTCGCATCGTCATGCCATTGCTGAAGGCGCCGACGATCACCCTCTTCGTCTTCGCGGGCGTCTACTACTGGAACAACTTCCTGTGGCCACTGACGATATTGCAGTCCCAGGACAAGTTCCCGATCACCATCACCCTCGCCCAGCTGCTGTCGTACAACACCACCGTGCAGTACCAGAGCGTCGTCATGGCGGGCGTGCTCATCGCGAGTCTGCCCACCCTGTTGGTCTTCCTGCTGGCCCAACGGGTCTTCGTGCAGGGCATCGCCCAGACAGGGGTGAAGTAGCCATGGCCCACGACTGCGTCATTGGCGTGGACGTCGGCGGAACCCGACTCCGGCTGTCCGCCCGCGACACGGCCTCGCGACTCGAGACGCCGACCGCGAGCGTCCCGGTCCCCGCATCGGTGGACGAGATGGTCGACACCATCACCAGTTTGGCGACCAGCGCTGCCAACGGGCGCACCATTCGCTCCCTCGCCGTGGGACTGCCGGGCCAGGTACAGGACTTCCACTGCATCTGGATCCCGAACCTGCGTTTCCTGGACGGCATCGCGCTCGGCGAGATGATCTCCCGGCGGCTGACCGCACCGTGCTATCTGATCAATGACGCGCAGGCCACACTGCTGGCGGAGTCCCGTGCCGGAGCCGCCCGCGGTTGCCGGGATGTCGTGCTCGTCGCGGTCGGCACCGGTATCGGCGGCGCCTTGCTGACGAACGGGCAGCTGGTCCGCGGCGCGCACGGCTGTGCGGGCTCATTCGGCTGGCTCACGTTCGCCGGAACCACCCGCGACGAGGATCACGGCCAATGGGAACGTGCCGGTTCCGGCCTCGCGCTGGAGGATCGTGCCCGCGAATGGGGCGGCGTCGAGGAACTGTTCGCAGCGGCCCGCGGCGGAAACTCCACCGCGAAGCGGGCCGTCGAGGACTACGGCGCGCTGCTCGGCGAAGGCATCGCCGCCCTGGCCAGCATGTTCGACCCCGAGATCGTCGTGTTCGCCGGTGGTCTCGTCGATGCCATGGACCTGCTCTGCGAACCGATCACCGCTGCCGTAGCGCACCACGGATCACCCAGCGGGTCCCGCATCCCGGTGCTCGCCGCGCAACTGGGCAGCGGTGCCGGGTTGGCCGGGGTGCTGGACTGGGCCAGCGAACACAGACCGGGAGGCTCGACGTGACACGACCGGCGGCGCAGCGGATCGACACCCGCTCCGCGATCCCGTACTACCTCCAGCTCCGCGTCATCCTCCGTGAGCGCATCGAGAGCGCCGAATGGCCAAGTGGGACACGGATTCCCACCGAGATGGACCTGTGCGCCGAGTACCAGGTCAGTCGCATCACCGTCCGCCAGGCGGTCGCGCTGCTGGTTCGCGACGGCCTGTTGACCCGGCAGCGCGGGCGGGGAACGTTCGTGCGTGAGCCGAGTCTGACGGCCGCTCCGCGATCGGTCTCGTCGTTCTCGGCGGAATTGACGGACCTCGGGATGCAGCCCGGATCGCGGATCCTGGGGGTGACCACCGCTGCTGCGACGGCGGAGGAGGGTGCGGAGCTGGATTGCGGTCCCGGAACCGCGCTGCTCAAGATCCGCCGCCTACGTACCGCCGACGGCAGACCTATCGGCATCCAGGACACGCTGCTGATCGCCGACCGGTTCGCCGGGCTGCTGGACCAGCTGGGCAACGACATGTCGCTCTACCAGCTGCTTCGCGACCTCTACGGCGTGGTCGCCACCGGCGCGACCGAGGTATTCCGCGCGGCCGGGATCCGCCGGGACGACGCCCGGCTGCTGGAGTGCCGCGTGGGCCATCCGGGCTTCCAGGTCCAGCGCATCACCTTCGACGACACCGGAATCTTCGAACGAACGTCGAGCATCCTGCACGGAGACCGCTACCAGATCCGCATCGC
>CAZIIX010000445.1:0-2042 GCA_964539345.1 uncultured Actinomycetes bacterium
GGATGGCCGACAGACACCGGATGCGCCGGATCGCCGGGGTGATCGCGACGATGGCCGTCGCTCTGGGCGGCAACACTGCCCTCGCGCTACCAGCGGCAGCGGCGATCACTGCTCCATCGCCGGTCGACGTGTTTGCGCTGCACAGCGACTCGGAGTCGACGCACACGATCTACCTGAATTTCCAAGGCCACGATGTCACCGGGACGCGCTGGAACGCGCCCGCCCCCGGGGGGACCGGTCAGGCCGACATCCACGTTCCGCCGATCGACTTCGACGGTGATGATGGCGCATGGTCGTCCGACGAGCAGGCGTTCATCTACGAGGTGTGGCGCGAGGTCAGCGAGTATTACGCGATCTTCGATGTGGATGTGACCACCGCGCAGCCCGACAACAGCGCCCTCGATCGCGACTCGGCCAGCGACGATTCCTACGGGGCGACGGTCCTCTTCACCGCCGATGAAGGCGTACGATCCGTACTCGTCGACACCGCCGGGTCAGAGGTTTTCACCGGTCGGAGTTATCCGCAGTCTTTCGGCGACGCCGATAGCGATCCGTCATGGGTGTTCCTGCATGTGCTCAACTTTGACCCGCGCACGGTCGCCAAGGTGGCAGCACGCGAAATTGGCTTCCGTCTCGGCCTCGCCGGAGGCCCATCTCAGGTCGGCAGCCCCTCGGCGAGCGTGTGGGGCTCGATCATGGAGAATCAGCAGGCCCCGCTGTACCAATTCACCGAAGGGGACAGCAACGATTCCGATCCCGGCGGCGAGTTGGCGCACATCGCTGCGGGGCAGGACGATCAGAATTCGGGGCTGCCGTTCCGCTCCGATGACTACGGCGACACCATTGCTGACGCGCACGATCTCGACATCAAGCCGCAGTACTCGATCACCGGGCTGATCGGTAAGCATGTGGATGAGGCATCGGGGAGCATCTCCCAGGATGTCGACGTCTTCCGCGTCCCGCACGAGTGCATGG
Source organism: uncultured Actinomycetes bacterium (assembly GCA_964539345.1). Classification (GTDB taxonomy): domain Bacteria; phylum Actinomycetota; class Actinomycetes; order Mycobacteriales; family Nakamurellaceae; genus Nakamurella. The sequence continues at coordinate 976 of CAZIIX010000445.1, forward strand.
ACAATCTAACGGCGAGCGCGACCAACAGTGGCCTGGGTTCGGCGCTGGACATCCTGGTCGAGATCCTCGACGGCGACGGCGATGTCGTTGCCTCGGACAATCCGGACCCGGCGGTCGCGCCGAACAGCCCGGCCCGGATCACCGGGCTGAATGCCTCGGCCACCCTGGAAGCGCCCTCCACGGGTGACTACTACATCCGCGTCTCCGGCACCGGCTACGGAGACCCGGCCAACGGCGGCTACACGGACTACGGCTCCATCGGCAGCTACACACTGGACGTCACGGGCTGCCCGACCCCGACGCTGGTGACCGTGACCGAGACCGTGCCCGTCTCCACGACCGTCACCCGCACCGTGACCGTCACCGACTCGGCGACCGTCACGGCCCAGGCTGCCGCTGTCACGGTCACTGACACGGTGCCCGCTGACCCCGGCACCGTCACCGTGACCACGACGGTCACCGCATCCGACGATGCGCCGACCGGCGGGGAGCTGTCGAGCCCGGCCGCCGTGGTCGCCGACAATGCGGGCGGGACCACGGCGCAGTCGCCTCCGCCGCGCGGACTGCGAAATGCGGGCGGCAATGCAGTGGCCGACGCCGATGCGGACCAGGCGGGCGCGGCCGGGGGTGCAGCCGACCAGCGAATGGCGCACACCGGACCGCCGTCATGGCTGCCGTCGCTGATCGGGTACGCCCTGCTGCTGCTCGCGGCGGGGGTAGGTATGACGATGGTCGCCGTCCGCCGTCGGTATCGCGGTGGTCATAGCGGGTAGAACGCGCCCGAGGCAATGCACAAGAGCGCAGCGAGGAGCCTCCGGCTCAGAAGCTCGCGGCCGTCGTGCGACTCCCAGAGGCGCCGCCGGTGGCGATCCGCCGACCGGTGACGGCGGCGACATGCGCCAGACCGGGCTCCTCCCAGCGTTCGCGCAGCGAGGCGAAGATCTCCCACGCCCGCGGTCCGGGCCAGTCGTCGGGTAGCAGTTCGGCGGGCAGCCCCGGGTCGATGCGCGGAAAGAGCCGCCAGGAGTCCACCAGCCGCACGTAGTGGGCGAACGCACCGGCACCGT
>CAZIIX010000446.1:0-2039 GCA_964539345.1 uncultured Actinomycetes bacterium
ACGGTGCCGGTGCGTTCGCCCACTACGTGCGGCTGGTGGACTCCTGGCGGCTCTTCCCGCGCATCGACCCGGGGCTGCCCGCCGAACTGCTCCCCGACGACTGGCCCGGACCGCGGGCGTGGGAGATCTTCGCCTCGCTGCGCCAGCGCTGGGAGGAGCCCGGTCTGGCACACGTCGCCGCCGTCACCGGTCGGCGGATCGCCACCGGCGGCGCCTCTGGGAGTCGCACGACGGCCGCGAGCTTCTGAGCCGGAGGCTCCTCGCTGCGCTCTTGTGCATTGCCTCGGGCGCGTTCTACCCGCTATGACCACCGCGATACCGACGGCGGACGGCGACCATCGTCATACCTACCCCCGCCGCGAGCAGCAGCAGGGCGTACCCGATCAGCGACGGCAGCCATGACGGCGGTCCGGTGTGCGCCATTCGCTGGTCGGCTGCACCCCCGGCCGCGCCCGCCTGGTCCGCATCGGCGTCGGCCACTGCATTGCCGCCCGCATTTCGCAGTCCGCGCGGCGGAGGCGACTGCGCCGTGGTCCCGCCCGCATCGCCGGGTACCCCCGCGGCGCCGCGCGATGCCTCGCCGCCGGTTGGCGCTGCATCGGATGCGGTGACCGTGGTGGTCACGGTGACGGTGCCGGGGTCCGCGGGAACCGTGTCGGTGACCGTGACCGCGGCAGCCCGCGCGGTGACGGTCGCCGAGTCGGTGACGGTCACGGTGCGGGTGACGGTGGTAGGAACGGGCACGCTCTCCGTCACGGCCACCAACGTCGGAGTCGGGCACCCGGAGATGTCCAGCGTGTAGCTGCCGATGGAGCCGTAGTCCGTGTAACCACCCTCGTCCGGGTTGCCGTAGCCGGTGCCGGAGACGCGGATGTAGTAGTCACCCGCTGGCGGGGCGTCCAGGGTGGCCGAGGCATTCAGCCCGGTGATCCGGGCCGGGTTGTTCGGCGCGACCGCCGGGTCCGGATTATCCGAGGCGACGACATCGCCGTCGGCGTCGAGGATCTCGATCAGGATGTCCAGCGCCGATCCCAGGCCGCTGTTGGTCGCGGTCGCCGTCAGATCCGCCGTGCACTCGTGTGCGACCCGGAAGACGTCGACATCCTGGGAGATGCTGTGCGACGACTCATCCACATGCTTACCAATCAACCCGGTGATCGAGTACTGCGGCTTGGTGCCGAGATCGTGCGCGTCAGCAATGGTGTCGCCGTAGTCATCGGCGCGGAACGGGAGCGGGCGGGAGGGTCCCGCACCGATCCACTCGAGCTGTCCGGGGTCAGCACCCGGCTGCGGTCTTGCCTCAGTGAACTGATACAGAGGGGCGATCCGATAGCCCATGATCGAGGCCCACACGCTTTCTGCAGAGAAGTCGTCCTTTGACTTATCGTGCGCCAGGCCGAGGCGATGGCCGATCTCATGCGCCGCAGTCTTGGCGACGCTGCGCGGGTCATAATGAAGGACTTGCGGGAACACCCATGCCGGGTCGTATTCCGGATTGCCGAATTGGTCGATGTAGGCGATGCCGCTCATTCCGGATGGCGCGTCGTCCGGCAATATGAGATCACGAACATCCGGATCGTCGGTCAGGACCACCATCGTTCCGTAGGTGTCGGGATCGCCGGTGGTGCGATCGAGGTCACCGGCGTCCGCGGGTTTCTCGGTGGTCACGTCCACATCGAAGATCGCGTAGTACTCGCTGACCTCGCGCCACACCTCGTAGACGAACGCCTGCTCATCGGACGACCAGGAATTCTGATCACCGTCGAAGTTGATCGGCGGAACGTCGATCTCGGACTGTCCCGTCCCCCCGGGGCCGCTGCCGTTGATATTCCTTCCGGTGATGGTCGCGCCCTGGAAGTTCAGGTGGATCGTGTGCGTCGACTCCGGGTCGCTGTGCAGCGCGAACACGTCGACCGTCGGTGAGGCCGCAATCTCAGCAGCCGCCGCGGGCAACGCGAGGGCAGTGCTGCCGCCCAAGCCGACCGCCATCGTCGCGATCACCCCGGCGATCCGGCGCATCCGGTGTCTGTCGGCCATCC
>CAZIIX010000447.1:0-2038 GCA_964539345.1 uncultured Actinomycetes bacterium
CTGCGCCGCCGCCGAGCACGAGCGCAGCGAACACGCCGACACCGACCAAGACGACCAACGCCCCGCAGACGAAGAAGCGCCCCACCCCCGATGCCCGGTCGGCGACGATCAGCGCGTTCGGCGATTCGGTGCTGCTCGGCGCGGCCCCGGCGCTGCGGTCCGCGGTGCGCGGCATGAGCCTGGATGCGGTGGTCGGGCGTCAGGCCTGGGACACCCTGGACGATGTCGCCGCCGCGCACCGGGCCGGGAAGTTGGCGCCGATCGTGGTCATCCACACCGGCAGCAACGGGATCATCTCCCCCGACCAGTTGGCGGACACGCTCGCGGCGCTGACCGACCGCGCGGAGGTCATCCTGATCAACGACCACGTGGACCGGTCATGGCAGCGGCCGAACAACAAGACGATCGCCACCGCCGGCAAGAATTTCCGCAATGTCACGGTCGTGGACTGGGACAAGGCCGCGTCGGCGAACCCGAAGTGGTTGGGGCCGGACGGGATCCACGTCAACGCCACGGGTGCCGACGGCTACGCGACGCTGGTGGCGGCCGCGATCGGCTGACACCGGACGGATGACCGGGCCGCCTATTCGGCGCGCGGCTCCAGCACGAAGACCGGGATCCTGCGGTCGGTCTTCTCGGCGTAGTCGGCGTACGGCGGGTAGGCCTCGACGGCGCGATCCCACCACAGCTCGCGTTCCGCCCCGTCGAGTTCGCGGGCCCGCAGCGCGAGGCGCGCGGCGCCGTCCTGCACCTGGAGGTCGGGGTGGGCGAGGAGGTTGTAGTACCAGACGGGGTTCTTCGGCGCCCCGCCCTTGGAGGCGACCGCCGCGTAGCAGCCGTCGTGCTCGACGCGCATCAGCGGGACCTTGCGCGTCTTGCCGGTCTTGGCGCCGCGCATCGTCAGGACGATGATGGGCCGCCCCAGCATGAGGTTCCCCTCGGCGCCGTCGGTCGCCTCGTACAGCGCGACCTGGTCGACCACGCGCTGGCTCGGGCTCGGTAGATAATCAACACCACTCATGTCTGGCGCAACGGCTGCAGGCCGCGCGTTGTTCCCGATGCCGGGGATCGCCAAGCGCGGACCGAACTGCCTGCAATGGAGCCGCCTGCCGGACTCGAACCGGCCACCTACGCATTACAAGTGCGTTGCTCTACCAGATGAGCTAAGGCGGCATGGGAACCGCGTGGGAGCCAATTGTATCGGGTCGGCCGTGACCACGAGCCGCCCTTGAGTGACGCGCACTAGGGCAGACGGACTCGGGTGTGACGAGGGAAGGCATTGAGGACCCCGTCGAGACAGTGCCGGGCAGCTGTCAACAGCGGCGTCGCTGTAGCATTAGGTGCTACAGTCGTGTCATGAGCCGGACCATTACCCAACGGGAGCTGCGAAACGACAGCGGACGCATCATGCGCGGGCTGGACGAGGGGCAGACGTTCGTCGTCACCCGCCGGAACGAGCCGGTCGGCGAGCTCCGGCCCCTGCGGCGGCGACGCCTGGTGGACGCGCAGGCGGTCGAGGAGCTATTCCGCAACGCCCCGCTCGTCGACGCGGCGCGCTTCCGTCACGATCTTGACGAGGACTTCGACGCGGGAATCGAGCCGCGTGTCTGAAAGATCCGCCGAGCGGCTGCCTGCCGGGCTGCTGGACACATCCATGGTCATCGACCTGGAGCGGTTCACCGCTGCGCAACTTCCGGCGACGGTCGGAATCGCCGCGATCACGATGGCAGAACTCGCGGCGGGCCCGCACGCCACGGACGACCCTGCCGAACGTGCGGTGCGGCAGGACCGCCTGCAGCGCGCCGAGGCAACGTTCGACCCGATCCCGTTCGGTGGCGCGGCGGCGAGAGCGTACGGCAGGGTCTACGCGGCCGTGGTTGCCGCGGGCAGGAAGCCGCGGCGTCGGATCGCGGACCTGCTGATCGCTGCGACGGCGCTGGCGGAGGGGCTGCCGCTCCTCACTCGCAACCCGGCCGATTTCGCCGGATTGGACAAGCTCATCGCCATCGTGCCGATGTGAGGCTAGATCGGCGCCTAC
>CAZIIX010000448.1:0-2024 GCA_964539345.1 uncultured Actinomycetes bacterium
CCGGCGTTCCGCAGAATTGGTTGTGGCTAGGTGCGTGAATGTGGGGTGTGGCCTGCGGGGATGCGCGTGTGCGCGCCGATAGGGCGTGTATCTAGGGCTCGGTGTTGGTGCTGGTCAGGCGGCTGCGGGCCGGATGCCGGCCAGGCGTTTCGGGGCGGGCAGTCCGGCGTTGGTGAACAGGTCGGTTTGCTCGGTGGTGGGCCTGGTCAGCGTCTCGGCGATTCCGTCGCCGGTGGCCAGGGTGACTTGGTGGATGCGTTGGACCTGGGTGCGGATGTGCCGCCAGGTGTGTCCGGTGCGGTTCTCGATCACGCGCACCAGCAGTAGGGCGAGCCAGCACAGGGCGATGTGTGAGCGGATGCGGTCCTCGCGGCGGTGGAAGACCGGCCGCAGGTCGAGGGTGGATTTCATGTCCCGCCAGCCACGCTCGACTTCGAGGAGCTGCTTGTAGCCGACCGCGATGTCCTCCGCACTCAGGTGCGGATCGGAGCTTCGTAGCAGGTACTTGCCGTCGAGGTTGGCTTCCCGGTCGATGGCCGCCTTGTCGACGCGCAGCAGCCCGGTGGGCGTGGTGCGCAGGTAGCGATTCAGTCCGGGCATCGTGGAGATCCGGCCGCGTAGTTCGCCGCGTTTGCGGTCGGTGAGCTTGTCGCTGCCGGCGATCATGGCCTCGAGCTTGCCGACCATCTCGTCGCGGATCGCGGCGTCGCGGTCGGCTTGTTCGGGGTTGTAGCAGACCACGAACCGGTCCGATGCCCCGGTCTGATCGCCGATACGAACCTCTTTGACGTGCATGTTGTGCCGCACTTTGCGGTACTTGCCCGGCCGGGATAGCGCCGCCCGCACTTCGGGGCTTCCCGTGCGGAGTTTCTCGCCGAGGATGTAGCCGTCGCCGCCGCGCATCAACTCCCGCCGGTTGATCTTGGAGGTGAAGCCGCGGTCGGCCGCGTAGATGACCTTCGACAGCGACCAGTCGCGTAGCTCCGTGCGCACTTGCCGGATCAGCGTCGAGTCGGAGGTGTTGCCCGGCCAGCACCACACCCGCACCGGGATACCGTCGCGGGTGACGGCCATGCCGATCACGATCTGCGGCAGATCATCTCGGTGATCTTTCGATTTGCCGTGTGTGCGAAACGGCGCCGCCTTCCGGCCACCGTCCGCCGCATCCTGATCACCGTCGTCGCCGCTGGTGGGCCGGCCGCTGGTGTCGCGAAACACAGGGTCGTCCGCATCGGCCTGGAAGTAGGTCGACGTGGTGTCGAAGAACAACAGATCGACCTCCAAGTTGAGTAGGTCGGCGACCTGGTCGAACACCGCATGTTCGAAACCGGCCCCGGCATCAAATAGCCAGTCCATCGCGCGGTAGCACGCATCCTCGTCCAGTTCGCCGACCGCCCCGGTCAGGCCGGGGATCGCGACATCGTTGTTGACCCAGTCTGCGGCGGCCAGCTTCGACGACGGCGACAGCGCCCGCGAGGCCACCAGCGCGAAGACCGTGCGCTCGAGCGCGGCCAGATCCTTCTTGCGCCCCCGCCCCGCCTTCGCGGCGGTGGTGATCACCCGATCCAGACCGAGCTGGCGCCAGATCCCGTCGAGCAACAGGGCCCCGCCCGCAGGGCGGGAGGCCACCGGCTCGGCCAGCCCACCGGACGTGTCGTGGTCGGTCTCGCCGAGGAAGCGTTTGACCGATCCGACCAGCCGGCGAAGCCCCGCCTCGTCGACTTCACCGGCCCGGCCGAACGAATGCAGCACCTTCGCCGTCGAGCGGGCCTTGACCGGATCCCACTCGTTGTGCGCTAACTGCACATACGACACCGTCTCCGTGCGCGTCCGCCGCCTCACCGTCCGAATGTACACACCTAGACATTAACACATTCGCCGCATGCAGCACGTGCACGCCCGCAATAACCGTGTATCTATGCGAAAGCGCCCGTGTGGCTAGCCGAAAACACAACCCAGCAGGTCACAGCGTCGCGGACACGGCAGAATGCCACCAGAACCCTCGAATTCTGCGGAACGCCGGT
>CAZIIX010000449.1:0-2014 GCA_964539345.1 uncultured Actinomycetes bacterium
CATGACGTCAGTCTAGGTGTTCTGCCCAGGGTGGTCGGTGGCGCTCGCCCCGCTGGCCCCTGACGACCGTCCACCGCGGTGGGGACGGGCCGGTGCCGGTCAGTCGACCGAGCCCGCCGGCGCGTCCGGATTGACGAACGGGTTGTAGCGACACACCTTGCCGTCCGCGCTGACCCGTCCCTGCGGGTTGAGCTTGGCCAGGGCGTCGTCGGAGGTGCTCCAGGACTGCTGCATCATCACCGGTGCGAGGCCGTCGTCGGTCGGGCAGGGCTGATGGTGCTGGCCCAGCGCGTGGCCGACCTCATGGTTGATGGCATAGACCCGGTAGGACGCGAGATCCGTGCCGTACACGGCCGACCCGCGCGTCCATCGGGCGTCGTTGATGAACACTCGCGCCGGGATCCTGTTGTAGCAGCTCGCTTCGAGCTGGATGTCCCATCCGCAGTTGTCCGGCGAGCGGATCGTCATCTGGCTGGTGAGTGTGATGCGGAAGTCCGGCTCGCCGGAGTCGATCCGTTCCAGGGTGTAGTCCCCGGTCCCGACCCAGGATTGCTTGCTGGACAGCACCTTCATCACGTCGGCCGCGAAAGTCGCGTCGTCCGCGGCGGTCTCGATGCCGTCCTCCGCCTCGATGGTGAACGTGCGATGTTCGTCGCCGTGGCCGAGCGGCTCGGACGTGCCGGGTATGACGTGGAACGTGCCGGCACCGGTGCGGGCGAACGGCGCCCCGTCGGGCAGGATGCCGGTCACGATGCCGCGGAACGCGTCGCTGGGATCGCCGTGCGCGACCGGGACGGCGGTGCCGGTGCGCGCCAGACTCAGGGCCGTGGCGGTCGGCGCGGCCTTGTCGGGTGCGGCAGTCTGGTCCTGGCGATCATCCATGACGGTGGTCGTCGGGCCGGGCTTCTCCTGGATCACCGTGGTCGGCACGGATGTCTGCACCGTCACGGTCACCGGGCCGGACCCCGTCGCCCCGGACGTCGCCACGTTCGTGCCGTCCGACCCGCCCGAGCCGGACTCGGTGAAGATGCTGATCACCACGACTACGGTCAGGGCAGCCAGCGCCGGGAGGGCGTAGGCGCGCCACCCGTAGTGGTGCACGAACCATCCCAGGCCGCTGCGACGCCGGCCGGCCCGACGGCGGCGCGGTGGTGTCGGGGAGGCGGCCGGCGGCACCGGCGCCCATCGCGCACGGAGCGGCTGTGGACCGTCCGGGATGTCGCCGTCCTCCCAGAGCGTCGACCGGGACAGTCTGCCCTGGGGCCGCGGGGTCGGACGGTCGCCCTGCCGGCCCTCCCGCGACCGGTCACCCAGCCGCGACCCGTGACCGGGGTCCCCCGCACCGCGCTGTCGGACGCGTGTGGTGCGAGCAGGTCCTCCGCCACTGCGATCGTGGTAGGTCACTTCGTTAGGGTGCCACAAGAACCGGTGCGTCTGTTCGAGACGCGCCAGCCCGGGCCGTGTCATCGTCGGCTCCGGCCGCGACGTCCCACAGGGCCAGCATCGCGCGCGCGGTCTCCGCCGGCCGTTCCATCTGAGCGACGTGTCCGGTTCGTGGCAGCATCAGCAGCCGGGAGTCGGCGAACCGCGCCGCGGTCGGCGCTGCCAGTCGCGCGTCGACCAGCCGGTCGCGCGTGCCCCACACCACCAGGACCGGCACGGCCACGCCGCGGGCGGCGGCGGCGAACGACCAGCGGCCGGGCCGCAGTTGGGCGCGGATGAGCGACCGCAGTGCCATGACGGTGTCGTGCGTCGTCCACGGCAGCCCGGCGCGGAGTGCATACGCGCGCTCGGCGGCCGCCAGGTCCTGCACCGACAACGCGTCGGGTTCGCCGAAGCACATCGCCGCCAGGCCCCGGGCCCGCTCCGTGGGCGTGATGGCGCGGAGCGCCTGCTGTGCCAGGCGCCCGACGCCTGGCAGCATGACCAGTGCCAACCGCGGATCGGCGCCACGGTCGGTGGTGAGCCGGAAGTCCGGCACGGCCGGCGAGATGAGGGTCAGCGTGCGCACCAG
>CAZIIX010000450.1:0-2011 GCA_964539345.1 uncultured Actinomycetes bacterium
CGTCACCCCGCGGTGATGCCTCCGTCGATGACGAGGTCGGTCCCGGTCGCGTATGCCGCCTCGTCGGACGCCAGGTACAACACCGCGTGTGCCACTTCGACCGGTTGGCCGAGTCGTCCCATCGGCTGCCGAGCGACCAGCGCCTGCCGGTGCGCTGCCGGATCGTCGGCCTGGTCGAGAAGCCGCCCGACCCAAGGGGATTCCACCGTTCCGGGTGACACCGAGTTGCATCGCACCCCGGTCCGCGCGTACTGCACGGCCACTGACCGGGTGAATCCGATGACGGCGGCCTTGCTCGCGCAGTACGCGGCCCGCTCCGGAAGCCCGACGGAGCCGGCGACGGACGCCATGTTGATGATGACTCCGCGCCGCTGCAGCAGCATGAACGGTAACGCGGCGCGAGTACCGAGAAACACTCCGCGCGCGTTGACGGCGAAGACCCGATCCCATTCGTCGGGGGTGCAGTCGAGCGGGTCGTGCACTGACCCGATGCCGGCGATGTTGCACATCACGTCGAGCCGATCGGTGACGTTGTGCGCCGTCTCGACCAGCCGCTCCACCTGGTCAGGCTGCGAGACGTCGACGTGCACGGCGGTCACCCCTGCGGGCACCGAGTCCGACAGGTCGCCGCCGAAGACACGGGCGCCCTCCGCTGCGAACAGCTGCGCGGTGTGGAATCCGATCCCCGATGCGGCGCCGGTGACAACAACGGTGCGGTCCGAGAAGCGGCCCATCGATCTCCCTCGATTCCGGTCTGTGGGTGGGAACTGCGGATCCATGCCAGACTGGTAGTGAATACAGCCTAGTATCCAGCCCTCCGCCGAGCATGGCCGCACGGTGCTGCGGGGCGTGCGCCACAGGGGAGAAGATGTGATGCAGCTTCAACGGAGAGGCGAACCCGGTGCCGAGCGACCGGTCGCCGTGCTGGACGAGACCGCCTACGACCTCACATCGCTGACCGACGACATTACCGGTGACTTCCTCGCGTCGGACGGAATTTCCCGGACGCGCCAGGCGATCTCGGCCGGTGAGCTACCGACGGTCACCGATCGCGGGCAGCGGCTCGGTGCGCCGCTGACCCGGCCGCATGCCGTGTGGTGCATCGGCATGAACTACGCGGCGCACGCGGCCGAGTCGGGGGCTGAGCCACCGACCGTCCCGGTGCTGTTCTTCAAGACACCGAACACGGTGGTCGGCCCGAACGACGACCTCCTCATTCCGCGGGGCTCGACCAAGACCGACTGGGAGGTCGAATTGGCCGTCGTCATCGGTCGACGGGCACGCTATCTCGCCTCGCCCGAGGACGCTGCCGATCATATTGCCGGGTACACCATGTCCAACGACGTGTCCGAGCGGGAGTGGCAGCTCGAGCGGTCCGGGGGGCAATGGTCCCAGGGGAAGTGCTGCGAGACGTTCAACCCTCTCGGGCCGGCCCTGGTGCCTGCCGACGAGGTGAACGGGTCCGCGCTGCGCCTGCGGTCCTGGGTCAATGGCGAACCACGGCAGGATTCCAGCACGGCCGATCTGATCTTCGGCATCGACTATCTGGTGTGGCACCTGTCGCAGGTGGCGGTGCTGGAACCGGGCGACATCATCAATACCGGCACACCGGAAGGAGTCGCCTTGTCCGGCCGGTTCCCCTACCTGCGCCCAGGGGATGTGGTGGAACTGGAGATCGAGGGCATCGGCCGGTCCCGCCAGGTCTGCCGGGCCGCTTGACCGAGAACGACTGTCGGGCCCCGAATTCCCGAGCACGAATGTTCAGCAGCGGTCGACGCCCGGCAACGAAGAAGGTGAGGTCTCGTGAGCAGCATCCGACGCCGTGACGCCGTGCCCAAGCTCCGCAGTGCGCAGTGGTTCGACGATGCCGACGACCCGGTGATGACGGCGCTCTACCTGGAGCGCTACTTGAACTTCGGCATTTCCCGGGCCGAGATGCAGGCGAACAAGCCCATTATCGGCATCGCCCAGACCGGCAGCGACCTGTCGCCGTGCAATCGGCACCACCTCA
>CAZIIX010000451.1:0-2008 GCA_964539345.1 uncultured Actinomycetes bacterium
CGCTGTCCGCGTCCTCCAGGCCGGCGAGCACCCGCAGCGCGGTGGTCTTGCCGCAGCCCGAGGGGCCCAGCAGCACCACCAGTTCACCGGGCTCGATGGTCAGGTCCATGTTGTCCAGCGCGCGCACGGAGCCGAAACTGCGCCGCAGTCGCTGGAGCTCGACCCGGACCCCGGCGCCGGAGATCTGATCCGGCAGCGGCTCGCCGGTGGTCGGTGTGGCATCGGTTTCGGACGAGGGTTTCATGCACGCTCCCGTCGTTTCTTGCGGTTGGAGAACAGCGACAGCACCAGCAGCAGCACGAACGCCAGGACGAGCGCCGCCAGGGACATCGTCACCGCCAATTGGCTATCGGTCTGGGACACCAGGAAGATCCCGGTCTGCAGGTTGTTGCGCGCCAGCAGCTCGGCGAACGTGAATTCGCCGAGGACCAGTGCGATCGAGATGAAGGACGCGGACACGACGGCGCTGCGGATGTTGGGGACGATCACCTGCCACAGCACGCGCCACCAGCCGGCGCCGAGGCTGCGTGCCGCCTCGGACAGCGTCACCACGTCGATCGCCCCGAGCCCGGCGTCCAGCGCGCGGTAGGCGAACGGCAGCACCCAGATCACATAGATGAAGCACAGCCAGATGGCGTTGGTGGACAGCACATGCGAGACGATGCGGTACACCGGGCCGAGCCCGACGACGAGCACGATGGCCGGGATCGTCAGCGGCAGCAGGGAGATGAACTCCATCGTGCGGCGCAGCCGGGGCACCCGCAGCCGGACCCAGGTCATGGTGGGCACCAGCAGCACCAGCATCATGCCGACGGTGAGCAGCACCAGGATCGCGGAGTTCTTCAACCCGTCCCACAGCGGACCGTAGCTGGCCGGCTCCTCCTTGGCGAGCTGCCCCAGGTGCACCACGTGGTCCCACGCCTGCCCGGTCCACTTGCCGGACAACGGGAATCGCACCGAGAAGTACAGCATGGACAGCAGTGGGATGACGAAGAACGCCGAGACGATCGTGATGACGATCCAGCGCATGACCGCCTGCTTGTGCTGCATGCGCCGCCGCAGCCGCTGCCGGGGCGGCGTCCGCTGCGGCGCCACCTCGACGACGGCCTCGGCTACCCCAGCCATTTCGCCGTCCTCCGTTGTAGCGCCGCATACAGGCTCATGACGATGGCCACGACGATCACCATGCCCAGGGCGAGCGCATTGGCGACATTGGCGTGGCCGACGTTGACCTCGTTGGTGATCGCGCCGGAGATCTGCAGCGGCACGATCGGGGCGGACTGGGTGATCAGCGCCCGCGCCGTCGCGTAGGAGGAGAACGCGTTGGCGAACAGCAGCAGCAGCGACCCGAGGAACGCCGGGGCGAGCAGCGGCCCGGCCACCCGCCGCCAGTACACCCAGGTGGAGCCGCCGAGCGTCTCCGCGGCTTCGCGCCACTGGGCGCGGATCCCGTCGACGGCGGGAAGGAAGACGATGACCATCAGCGGAATCTGGAAGTAGCTGTAGACCAGGACCAGCCCCGGCAGGTCGTACAGCCATGCCCCGCTCAGGTTCGATCCGAACCAGTCCACCATCAGGTTGGTGACCATGCCGGTCGAGCCGACGGTGGCGATGAACGCAAACGCGAGCATGACGCCGCCGAACTGCGCCAGCACCGAACACGCGGCGGTGACGATCTTCCGGGAGAACGACGTCGGGGCCCCGGTCACCAGCGCGTAGGAGAGCAGCCCGCCCACCACCGCGCCGATGACCGCCGTCACGGCCGACAGGATCACCGACTGGACGAACGAGGTGATGACGGCGGACTCGCCGAGCGACCGGATGTTGTCCCAGGAGAAGCCACCCCCTGAGCGGAACGCCCCCACCGCGACGATGACGGTGGGGATGAGGAGGAACACGGTGACATAGCCGAAGAACGGCACCGTGCCCAGCATGGGACCGGCACGCCGCCAACCGCGCCCACCGGTCGTGGTGGGCGCGGCTGCGGCGTCAGCGGCGGAGCTCATAG
>CAZIIX010000452.1:0-2007 GCA_964539345.1 uncultured Actinomycetes bacterium
GCGTCGGCGACCACGAGAACATCGGCTCCATCTTCCGCAACGCCGCGGCGCTGGGTATCGACGCGGTGCTGCTGGCGGGTGGCTGCGCGGATCCGTTGTACCGCCGCAGTGTTCGCGTGTCCATGGGCACCGTGTTGCACGTCCCGTTCGCGCCGCTGCCACGCCTGTCGACCGACGGGCTTGACATACTGCACGGGGCGGGCTTTCGGGCGGTGGCGTTGACGCCGCGTCCGGACGCGTCCGTGTTGTCGGCCGATCTGCTGGCCGGCCTGCTCGCTCGGGAGGGGAAGGTGGCGATGGTGCTGGGTTCCGAGGGACCGGGGCTGAGCGCCGCGACGCTGGCCGGCGCCGATGTGCTGGCGCGGATCCCGATGCGGCGCCAGGTCGACTCGCTCAACGTCGCCACCGCGGGCGCGATCGCGTTCGCCCTGCTCGACGCGGCCGGTGCGCCATGACGCCGATCCGCCGACCGCAGCTCGCGCACGATGCGCCGGAGACGAGCCTGGACCCGGAGACCGGCACTGACCCGGAGGCGAGCCCCGGTCCGGACACCGTCCCGGAGCGCAGCACGGCCCCGGCTGCGGAGACGAGCCCGGACCTGGACACCGACGGTGGCGACCCCGGTGCCGCGGCCGACGACGACGGCCCGTACCCGCTGCCGGACTGGTCGTGGGTCCGCGAATGGGAGGACAGCGGCGAGCCGCCGGCCTACGGGCCCGGCCTGTTCGTCGCCGGGTTCGTCGCCGTGCTGGTCGGCACCGCGATCCTGGCGGTCTCCCTGGGTATGACGCAGGTTCCGGTGCTGGCCGTGCTGTCCAATGTGCTGATCGCCGCGGGGCTGGCGCCGGCGCTGTGGTACTCGCGGCGCATCCCGGTGCTGCGCTGGGTGGCCGCTGGCGCCGCGATCGGGCTGGTCCTGGGATGGATCGGCCTGATCACTGCGCAGCGGCTGTGAGCCAGCGCGGGACTCACCGTCCCGCGCGCAGGTCACCATTACCGGGCAGCAGGAACTTCTCGAGGTGCGCGACAAACGCGTGACCGACAAGGATCGGTGGGCCGCCTGCCGGCTGGTCACGACCAAAACGGTCTCTGTGGATGATCTGATCTCGGCCATCAAATGGGCTGTGGGCGAACCATTTTCGGGCGACTGCATCTCCGCGAAAGGCGTGCCGGTGCATGCCCGCATCGCCCAAGAACTGTTGGACCAGTGGCCCGACGCGGGTGCGGCCCCGACCGGTTCGGCGCGGCGCTGCCCGGTAAACACTTGCGCGGCGATCACCCCGGACGGTTTCTGCCCGACAGCGGGGCGGGGCCGGCGCCCGGGTAGGCGTCGCCGCCCGGCCGCCGGTTGGGACCTGCTGCAGCACGCGGCCGGCACTGTCGTACCCGGCGGCTACCGTTTGCGGTGAAAAAGTGGTTGGACCGGTTAGGAGAGACTTATGAGGAACAAGGCGATTGTGGTCGTGGCTACCGCCTGCGTGGGCTTGCTGCTGTCCGGCTGCGACAGCGCGCCGGCGGCGGCCCCAAAGCCCAGCACCATCACCCAGACCGTCACCGCCCCGCCGGTGACAACGACCGTGACGCCATCGCCGGTCACCAGCACCGCCACCAGCACCATCACCGACACGGTGACCGAAACCGTCACCTCATCGCCGATTTCCATGCCGTTCCTGGTCGAACCGAAAGACGTGGAAATTGATTTGGATGTGGTGTCGCAACAGTGTTTCGGGTCGGCCGGATGCAACGTGACGGTGGAGCCGAGTTTGACGCCGAAGTCGGTGTTTGCCGAGGCCGGCGGCTACCGGGTGACCTACGAGGTGTCGGGGGACGAGGACGGCAAGGTCATCGAGACGTTGGACGTGGACACGGACGGCACGTACTCGTTCCACCCGATTCACTTGTCCACCGCCAGTAGCGGCGTGGTGCCGAAGGCGAAGGTGACCAAGATTCGCCCGCACGTGTCTTGATGCCCGCCGGGCCGGGCGGTGGGGCGATGCGAGCCTCGCT
>CAZIIX010000453.1:0-2005 GCA_964539345.1 uncultured Actinomycetes bacterium
CACCCGATCACCCTACGGGAGCGACTGACCGCCTCAGTGCCGTGGTGGGCGCGGGGGCAACGGGACCCCGGCGGCGGATACGCGGGCGGCGCGGAGCCCGGTGGAGCCGGCTCCGGCGGCGGCTACGGCTCGACGAGCAGCCCGGCGGCGTCGTCCTCCGCGGCGCGCGCGGCGAGCTTGTAGTGCACCTTCTTGCCGGTCGCCGTCATCGGCAGTTCCTCGACCAGCCGGTAGCCGCGCGGTCGCTTGAAGTCGGCCAGCATCGGGTGCGCCTTGCAGTGTTTGTCCAGGTCGGCCACGGTCAGCTCCGGGTCGCGCGGGACGACGTAGGCGACGATGCGCTGCCCCCACCGCGGGTCCGGCACGCCGACGACCGCGGAGTCGACCACGCCCGGATGCTCGCCGAGCGCCGCCTCCACCTGTACCGGGTGCACGTTCTCGCCGCCGGAGATGATCATGTCGTCCTTGCGGCCGACGATGGTCACCAGTTCCTCCGCGTCCCAGGTGGCCAGGTCGCCGGCGTAGAGCCACCCGTCGCGGAACTTCTTCTCCTGCTCCTCCGGGTTGCCCAGGTACTGGTAGCCCGACTTCACGCTGCGCACAATGACTTCGCCGACCTCGGTGCCGTCCTTGGCGGCCAGTTCGTCGGGGCGCGCCGGCCGGTCCGGGAACACCTTGACCACGGCGACATCGTCATCGGTGCAGGCGCGTCCGGCACTTCCGGCGCCGGCGGGTAGGTCGTCCGGTCGCAGGAACGTGTTCCAGAACGCCTCGGTGGTGCCGTAGCCGTTCATGATGCGCGGCGTGAGCACCTCCTGGTAGCGCAGCGCGGCGGCCCGGTCCAGCGGGGCGCCCATGGTGACGATGCCGCGCAGGGTTGACAGGTCGCGCGGGCGGGCCTGCTGGGCGTCGGCCAGCAGGGCCAGGTTCGTCGGCGCGCCGATGAGGAACGTCAGGCCGTACTTCTCGGTGTAGTCGAGCACGGTGTCGGCGTCGAAGGCGCGCATGCTGACGGCCTCGGCGCCGACGTAGAACACCGGATTGGGCCCGCCGGAGTACAGCCCGCCGCGGTGGAACCAGGGCGACATGTTCAGGGTCTTGTCCTGCGGGGAGAGCGGGAAGTGCATGATGACGTCGTGCGCGGTGAGCACCTCGACCAGCGAGTTCAGCGGCACCGCCTTGGGCATGCCGGTGGTGCCGGAGGTGTACAGCCGCGTGGTCTCGGCGTAGGTGTCGCGGTCGGGCAGGGGCAGCGCAGCATCGGCTATGACGGAGCCTGCGGCGCCACCGGTCTCGGGTCCGTTCGCCCCGCCGCCGGCGGTCCCGCCGAGCAGGTCCTCGAACGGCATCGCGCCCGGGGCGGACTGCCCGTCGCCGACGCTGACCACCAGCCCGGGGCGGTGCGTCGCCCGGTTCATGGCGTCGCCGACCGCGTCGCCCAGGGATGCGTCGTAGATCAGCGCGGCGGGCCTCGAATCGTCCAGGATGAACGCGGTCTCGCCCGGGGCGAGGCGGAAGTTGATCGGGGAGCCGATGAGCCCGGCACGCTGCGTGGCGAGGTAGAGCATCGCGAACTCGGGGGTGTTGAACAGCTGGTAGACCAGCACGTCTCCGGGCTCGAGCCCGGCTGCCAGCAGGTTCGCGGCGAGCCGATCGACCTGGGCGCCGAGTTCGGCGTAGGTCCAGCTGCGGCCGGTGGCGCCGTCGGTCAGGGCCGTGCGGTTCGCGTAGCGGTGCGTGTTGCGCCGGAATCCGGCCTCGTAGGTGAAGTGCCGCTCGAAGACCTCGCGGAACAGCGTCGGATCGTAGGCCGGTCCACTGGTGGTCTGCTCTGCGGAGTGCTGCTCAACGCTCATTGCCCGGGTCCCTTCCTCGCCCCCGTCCAGTGCACGGGCCGGCCCACGGAACGCCGGCGCTGCGTGCGGATTCACCGTAACCCCATTCGCGCCGCCCTGCTCGAGCGTGCCCGCCGCTGCCGACCGGGCGGGCGCCTGCCGGTGGCCGG
>CAZIIX010000454.1:0-2000 GCA_964539345.1 uncultured Actinomycetes bacterium
GCGGTGGTTGATCGACGTGCCCTGGTTGGAGCGGCGGAACTTCGCCAGCCGGTAGGTGCGGCGGGTGCCGTCGTCGTGCTCGACCGAGATGTAGTCGGCCGAGACCTCCTCGACGACGCCGGCCTTCTCGGCGGTGACCACGTCACCGGCGTCGATGGCCGCACGGCGCTCCATGCCGGTGCCCACCAGCGGCGACTCGCTGCGCAGCAGCGGCACCGACTGGCGCTGCATGTTGGCGCCCATCAGCGCACGGTTGGCCTCGTCGTGCTCCAGGAACGGGATCATGGCGGTCGCCACGGACACCGTCTGCCGGGAGGACACGTCCATGTAGTCGATGTCCGACGGCGGCACCTGGTCGACCTCGCCGCCCTTGCGGCGCACCAGCACCAGCTCGTCGACGAGGTAGCCCTTGGCGTCCAGTCGCGCGGTCGGCTGCGCGATGACGTGCCGGTCCTCCTCGTCGGCGGTGAGGTAGTCGATCTCGTCGGTCGCCCGGCCGTCGATGACGCGGCGGTACGGGGTCTCGATGAAGCCGAACGGGTTCACCCGGGCGTAGGTCGCCAGCGAGCCGATCAGCCCGATGTTCGGACCCTCCGGGGTCTCGATCGGGCACATGCGACCGTAGTGCGACGGGTGCACGTCGCGCACCTCGAGCGATGCACGATCGCGGGACAGCCCGCCGGGGCCCAGCGCGGACAGCCGCCGCTTGTGCGTCAGCCCGGCCAGCGGGTTGGTCTGGTCCATGAACTGGCTGAGCTGGCTGGTGCCGAAGAACTCCTTGATGGAAGCCACGACAGGCCGGATGTTGATCAGCGTCTGCGGTGTGATCGCCTCGACGTCCTGGGTGGTCATCCGCTCGCGCACCACGCGTTCCATGCGGGACAGGCCCACCCGGATCTGGTTCTGGATGAGCTCCCCGACGGTGCGCAGCCGGCGGTTGCCGAAGTGGTCGATGTCGTCGGTGTGCACCGGCAGCGTCTCGCCGCGCACCTCCCACTCGGTCTGCCCGTCGTGCAGCCGCAGCAGGTACTCGACGGTGGCGACCAGGTCGTCCTCGGTGAGCGTGCCGGTCGCCTCCGGCAGCGACAGGCCGAGCTTCTTGTTGAGCTTGTACCGGCCCACCCGCGCCAGGTCGTAGCGCTTGTCGGAGAAGAACAGGTTCTCCAGCAGCGTCTGGGCGCTCTCCTTCGTGGGCGGTTCGCCCGGGCGGAGCTTGCGGTAGATGTCCAGCAGGGCCTCGTCATGGCCCGGGATGTGGTCCTTCTCCAGCGTGGAGAGCATCACCGGGGACCAGGCGAACTCGGCCTTGATGCGCTCGGCGTCCCAGCCCAGCGCCTTGAGCAGCACGGTGACCGGCTGACGGCGCTTGCGGTCGATGCGCACGCCGATCGTGTCGCGCTTGTCGATGTCGAACTCCAGCCAGGCACCGCGCGACGGGATGACCTTCACGGAGAAGATGTCCTTGCCGGTGGTCTTGTCCAGGTTCTTGTCGAAGTACACGCCCGGCGAACGCACCAGCTGGGAGACGACGACACGTTCGGTGCCGTTGATGATGAACGTGCCCTTGGACGTCATCATCGGGAAGTCGCCCATGAACACGGTCTGCGACTTGATCTCGCCGGTCTCGTTGTTCATGAACTCGGCGGTGACGTACAGCGGCGCCGAGTAGTTCATGTCCTTGTCGTGGCACTCCTCCTCGGAGGCCTTGACCGAGTCGAACCGCGGATCGGAGAACGACAGCGAGAGGTTGCCGGCGAAATCCTCGATGGGCGAGATCTCGGCGAGGATCTCCTCCAGCCCGCTGCGGATGCTGGGGTCCTCCTGGCGGGCACGCCACTCGGGATCGCCGATCAGGCGGGCGAAGGAATCGGTCTGTAGTGCGAGCAGGTCGGGTACTTCTAGCGGCTCGGGCGATTTCGCGAACGAAACGCGGCGGTGGGAGCCAGTGCGGGCGGTGGGCGAGCTGGTGACTGCCAAGATGCGTCCTTCCGAGGACAAAC
>CAZIIX010000455.1:0-1996 GCA_964539345.1 uncultured Actinomycetes bacterium
CCGGCCTGGAGCTGGTGCCGCACGGTCGCTGAGCCGGGCCGCGAGCCGCGTGCCGGACCCGCGACGCCCACGCGCCGAGTCGAGCGGTTGCGGGTCGCCGGGTGCGGTGGAAACGTGTAGCGGGTCGCACCGACCCAGGAGGCTGCCATGACGTCCAGGCGCTGGCTCACCCGGCTCGCGGTGGTGCTCTCCGCCGCGCTGATCGCGCCGCTCGGCGGCGTCGCGGCGGCGAACCCGCCGCCCCGACATTCCCGGGCCGGTGGGCCGACGCGGATAGGCGAGGTCGGCCCGATCGCGGCGACGAACCCGCGACAGCAACCGTTCGCGTGCGTCACCGAATCGACCGCCCTGGGCCAGCCCGTCGTCGACAATCACTCCGGGGTGGGCTATCCGGTCACCGACGCCGCTGGGAACGTCATCGGGTACAGCGCCGACTGCGGCGCGCCGACCCGCGTGGACTATTTCTACCGCGCGGCCGGCGACGGTCCGACCGACGCCTTGCATCCCTACGACCCCGCGCATCCCGCGTCCGACGTCGCCATGACGACGGTCAATCACCGCAGCGCCCCGTTCATCGTGCGATTCGAGCGCGGCACCATCAACCGATTCATCTACTCGATCGCGGTGCTCACGCCGCACCCGAACGTGACCAGGCCGAACAAACCGAACCTGTCGGGGTGGAATCGCGATCTCGTCTTCTACTTCATCGGCGGCACCGGCGTCGGGCACACGCAGGCGCATGACGGCAACGCGTTGCGCGCGGTACAGACCCCGGGCGAGCAGACGGGTGCGCTCGCGCTGCTGGCCCGCGGCTACGCCGTCATCAACTCCACCGGCGCCGCCACCTCCACCACCTACAACCTGCAACTGACCGGCCAGACCGCGCGCATGGTCAAGCAGCAGTTCACCCGGATGTATGCACACCCCCGGTACACGTTCGGGCTGGGCGCCTCCGGCGGCGCGGTGCAGCAGTTCGTATACGCGCAGAACGACCCGAACCTGCTGGACGCGCTGATCCCGATCCAACCGTTCCCGGACATGGTCACCCAGGTGAACCCGGTCGGCGACTGCGAACTGCTCGAGTACTACATGGACGTGGTCGATGCCCGGGTCAACGGCACCGGCACGGTCGACCCCGTGTGGACGACCTGGGCGGATCGCCAGCAGGTGATCGGGCTGCACGGCATCGACGGGTACCAGACCCAGAACGCCATCGGGACATCGGCAGGACCCGGCTCGGACGTGTGCTTGGAGGAATGGCGCGGCGCGGTACCGCTGTTCTTCAATCCGCTGTGGGGCGCCGACACCGAGGGCAGCTTCGACGTCATCGATCCTGCGGTGCTGGCGAGCACGCCGATCGGCTACTTCGACGACCTGCTCCCGATCTTCGGCGCCGTTCCCGGCACCGACATCGGGCGCAGCACGTTCAACAACGTCGGAGTGCAGTACGGTCTGCGCGCATTGCAGCGCGGCCAGATCACCGCTGAGGAGTTCCTGGACCTCAATGCGCACATCGGCGGGTGGAAACCACCGCAGGACATGGTCGAACCCGGCTTCCCCTACGCCGGGGACCCCACGCCGGGCAATATCGATCCGTGGAGCTCCCGCAACGGCACGGCCGTCGATCACCTGGCGCCCGGTGACGTGGCCCCGCGCAGCACCGGCAGCCTGGCCGCGATGCGCGCCGCCTACCGGGCCGGGCTCGTCTTCCGCGGCGACATCGACCAGCCGATCATCATCATCGAGCCGTACCTGGAACCCGAGTTGAACGAACACGCGTCACGCGAGCCGTTCGCCGTCCGGGAGCGGCTGATCGCCGCGCGCGGCAACGCCGACAACCTGGCGATCTGGATGCTGGGCAGCGATCGCGACGAGCAGGAGACCACCGCGGTGCTGCGCGCCCTGGACCAGGAGACGCAGTGGCTCGACGGGCGGCGCCGCCCGGCGACGGTGCAGGACTCCTGCTACGACGACTCCGGCGCCCTCATCGCCGCGG
>CAZIIX010000456.1:0-1995 GCA_964539345.1 uncultured Actinomycetes bacterium
GTCGTGACCAGCAGCAGATCGGCGACCCGCAGCCAGGTCTCGCGATCGGGCTCCGTGGCGGCGGCTGTGTCGGCGGTGCCGTCGTCGGCGCGGCCCGGGGTCGGCCGACCGATGCCCGCGGCGTCCGGGATCAGGCGCTCAAGATCCGCTGTGGCGTGCGCCAGGTCTGCGTGGGCCTCCGCGGTGCGCCGGTGTGCGGCCAGCACACCTCCCCGGACCAGCACCGCCACCGCTCGGGCCAGCCCGCCGTTGGACCCCGTCATCGCCAGGGGGAGCGCGGCCGCGACACGCAGCGGATCCGCCGCCACCATCCGATCGACCCAGTACGGCAGCAGTCGCGCGACGGCGAACACATCGCCATCGGACGGGCCGGCGGCGATCGCGGCGAGGAGACCGTCGGTGACGGCGCGGTGGCGATCGGCGATCCGCTGGTAGAACGCGGCCTGGCCGGTCTGACCGTGCCGCACCCCGCGCAACACCAGGTCGCGGGCCCAACGGTTGCGCCGACCTGCGGTCGCGGGCGCCTCGCCACTGGCGCCGAGCCACTCGGAGGCATGGGCGCGCATCGGCACCAGTTGGCGGAACCGCGACGGACCGCCGGGCCGCTGCGGGCCCAGCCCCTCGAGCAGCGACCGATACACCAGCCCGGCGATGGCCTGCGGCACCTGTTCGGCGCGCAGATCCGGCCCGGTGCCCACGGCGACGGCCGCGTCCAGGGTGAACTCGACGGGTAGCACGGCCAGCCGCCGGTGCGCCGCGCGTTCGTCGATCGTGAGCAGGCTGTAGCTCCATTCGATGGCCTCGCGGAGCCCGGCCTCGCCGCGTGCCTCGCCGGCCGGGCGACCGATCGTGTGCAGTCCCATCGGATGGGCCGCCAGATGATCGGCGATCTCGTGCAATTGCAGCACCGGGGCGAGCGCCGCAGCCAGCTCCAGACTCAGCGGCAGGCCCCCGGTGAGTCCGCAGATCCGGGCGATGGCATGGCGCTGCTGCGCATCGAAGGCGGTGAAACCGGTGCGGTCGCCGAGTCGCGTGCCGAACAGCACCGCCGCCGGGCTCCCCGCGAGGTCGTCAACCTCGTCGCCGGACGGCAGCGTCAGGGGCCGCAGCCGGTGGACGACCTCCTGCTCCAGCCCGAGTGGCTGCCGGCTGGTCACCAGGACTCGGGTGCGCGGACAGTCCGCCAGGATCGTGTCGACCAGCAGCGCGACCGAGTCGGAGATCTGCTCGCAGTTGTCCAGGACCAGCAGCGCAGTGCGCGGTGCGAGGAACTCGCGCAGCGAGCGGGACGGAGGCAGGGACGGTTCGTCGGGCAGTCCCAGTGACTGCTGGACCCGGTCGGCAGTGACGGCCCCGTCGGCCACGTCGGACAGGTCCGCGAAGAAGACGCCATCGGGATGGGCACGGCGCAGCTCGCCGGCGGCGGCGATCGCCAGCCGCGTCTTACCGCAGCCCACCGGCCCGACGAGGCTGACCTGCCGATGGTGGCGCATGCGATCGGTGATCTCGGCGAGCTCTCCGGCCCGGCCGATCAGGGTCGACCGGCGGTGCGGGACGCGGAACTCACCGTCGCTGACCGGGACTCGATCGCGGGGTGATGCGGGGCGGGCCCGGCGCGCGGCGCGAATCTCGGCCCCGGGCCGAATCCCCAGCTCGGCGTCCAGCATGCGGGCGCACTCGGCGTACGCGGCCTCGGCGGCCGCGTCCCGACCGGCGCGACGGAGGGCGAGGATGCGGCGCGCCCAGAGCGGCTCGGCGAACGGTTCGTCGGCCAGCATGCCGATCGCCTCCGTCGCCGCGCGCTCGGGCTGGGCGTGGTCCAGCAGCGCATCGATGCGGGCGATCCGAACGGCCAGCCGGAGCTCGGCGAGGGTGGCGCGCACCGCTTCGAGCCGGTCGCCCTCGCCGGCTCCGTCATATGGCAGGCCGCGCCACAGCCCGAGCATCTGCGCCGTGCCGTCGAGCAGGTCGGCGGATGGGACCTCGCCGCGGGCG
>CAZIIX010000457.1:0-1983 GCA_964539345.1 uncultured Actinomycetes bacterium
GCCTCGAAGGCGGCCAGCGCATCGATGTGCGTGGTGCCGATCACCGGATCGCCGCCGATGCCGATGGCCGTGGAGAAGCCGAGATCGCGCAGTTCGTACATCATCTGGTAGGTCAGCGTCCCCGACTTCGAGACGAGCCCGATCGGCCCCGGGCCGGTGATCGACGCGGGGGTGATACCCGCCAACGCCTCGCCGGGGGTAATCACTCCGGGGCAGTTGGGTCCGACGATGCGGGTCTTGTTGCCCTTGGCGCCGGCGTGCGCCCAGAACTCGGCGGAGTCCTGTACCGGGATGCCCTCGGTGATCACCACGAGCAGCCCGATCTCGGCGTCGATGGCTTCGATGACGGCGTCCTTGGCGAAGGCGGGCGGCACGAAGACTACGGACACGTCCGCGCCGGTGCGCTCCATGGCCTCGGCCACCGTGCCGAAGACGGGCAGCTCGACCGTCGACCCGTCCTTGGCGGTGTGCGTGACGGTGGTCCCGGCCTTGCGCGCGTTGACGCCGCCGACGATGTTCGTGCCCGCGGCGAGCATCAGCGCGGTGTGCTTGGTGCCCTGGCCGCCGGTGATGCCCTGGACAATGACCTTCGAGTCAGCGTTCAAAAAGATCGACATGGTGGTTCGTCCCCTTCACTTCCCGGCCGCATGGGCCAGTTCGGCGGCCGCGTCGGCGCCGGCGTCCATGGAATCGGCCGAGGTGATCAGCGGGTGGGCGGCCTCGGCGAGGATGCGGCGTCCCTCCTCGACGTTGTTGCCGTCGAGCCGGACGACGAGCGGCTTGGTGGCGGTGTCACCTAGGATCCCCAGCGCCGAGACGATGCCGTTGGCCACCGCGTCGCACGCGGTGATGCCGCCGAAGACGTTGACGAACACACTGCGCACGTCCGGATCGGACAGGATGATGTCCAGGCCGGCGGCCATCACCTCCGCCGAGGCCCCGCCGCCGATGTCCAGGAAGTTGGCGGGCTTGACGCCGCCGTGCTTCTCCCCGGCGTAGGCGACCACGTCGAGGGTGGACATCACCAGGCCCGCACCGTTGCCGATGATGCCGACCTGACCGTCGAGCTTGACGTAGTTGAGGTCCTTCTCCTTGGCCCGCACCTCCAGCGGATTCTCCGCGGCGTTGTCGACGAATCCGGAGTGCTGCGGGTGCCGGAACGCCGCGTTGTCGTCCAGCGACACCTTCCCGTCCAGCGCGAGGATATTGCCCTCGGGGTCCTTGACTAGCGGGTTGACCTCCACCAACGTCGCGTCCTCGCCGGTGAACACGTCCCAGAGCTTGACGAGCACGTCAGCGACCTTGTCGGCGACATCGTCATCGAATCCGGCCGCGGCGACGATCTCGGCGGCCTTGGCGGCATCGACGCCGGTTCCCGGGTCGATCGCGACGCGGGCGAGCGCCTCCGGCTTCTCGACGGCGAGCTGCTCGATCTCCATGCCGCCCTCCTTGCTGGCCATGGCCAGGTAGGAGCGGTTGGCGCGGTCGAGCAGGAACGAGGCGTAGTACTCCTCGGCGATGTCGCTCGCCGGCGTGATCAGGATCCTGCGCGTGATGTGACCCTTGATGTCCAGGCCGAGGATGGTGCCGGCATGGGTGCGCACGTCGTCGACGGTGGCGGCGAACTTCACGCCGCCGGCCTTGCCGCGACCGCCCGTCTTCACCTGTGCCTTGACCATCACCGGGGTGCCGAGCTTCTCGGCCGCCGCGACGGCCCCGTCCACGCTGTCCGTGACGATGCCCGGGTTGCCCGGCACACCGTGGGCGGTGAATAGTTCCTTCGCCTGATACTCGTACAGGTCCACGTGTCTCTCCTGCCATCGATGTCGAGCCGTGTGCCGGGCTGGCGGCCCTCTCGTCGCCGGTGCACCCCGCAGCAAGCCTGCAAAAACCCTAACCACCCGAACGGCCGATCGGCACGCCGGAGTCGGTGACGTTGCCCACGCCGGCCGCGGCCGTCGGCAGGGACGGCCACTCGTGCAG
>CAZIIX010000458.1:0-1978 GCA_964539345.1 uncultured Actinomycetes bacterium
GATGAGCACCGTCCAGGTCCTCGTCATACCCGGCTGTGACGCAGTCTGCTGCGACTGGGTCTGCTGCGACTGGGTCTGCTGCGACGGAGACTGCCGTGAGGGAGACTGCTGTGACGGGGCCGGATATGACGGAGTCTGCTGCGGTACCGGTGCCGGCGAGGGAACACGCACCCCTGCATTGTCGTCGTCCGGCGCCGGGGCGCGGCGGCCAGCCCCCTCCCGCAGCGCGGCGATGTGCCCGGACCGGGCCATTACGATCGGGGATCATGTATCAGGGAGCGGTCCGCACCCGGCATCGCGCCGCGTCGCCGGTCGCGCTGCCGACCGTCGTGGCGCTGGTGATCGTCGTCGCGCTGCTGGCCTCCGCGTGCACCGTCGGCCCGTCCCGCCGGCCCGACCTCGCCACCTCCGGCACCCAGGCCCGCCCCGGCACCGCCCCGGCCAGCGCCGAGGCACCGCCGACCGGACCCGGCGGCCCCGGGCGCACGGCCGATCCCTTGCACTGGTTCGTCTGCCCCCCGCACGCCGAGACGGACGCGGACACCGCCCCGGCGGCCTCGTTGGCCTGCGCGCAGCTTTCGGTGCCGGTGTCCTACACCGACCCGTCGCAAGGCACGATCACGCTGCGCGTGGCGCGCGCACTGGCCGAGGGCACACCGTCGACGGCGCCGCCGCTGGTGCTCGTGGTCGGCGATCCCGGCGAGAACGGTGCCGCGGACGTCGCCGCCATCGCCGCCTCGCTGCCCGCCGAGATCACCGCACGGTTCGCGGTCGTCACGGTGGACGTGCGCGGCACCGGCGCCTCAGCCGGCATCGATTGCGTCTCGCGGGCCACCCAGCGGGACATCCTGTCCCTGGCCGCCGACCCGAGCACGACCGTCGGCGCCCACCAGGTCGAGTCCGTCGCCCGACGGCTCACCTTCGACTGCGGCGACCTGGTCGGACCCTCGTTGAGCGAGTACAACACCACCAACGCGGCTGACGACCTGGACATGCTGCGCTCCGCGCTGGGCGTCGATGCGCTGACCTACCTCGGCCGCGGCTTCGGGGCGACCCTCGGAGCCGTCTACGCCAACCGCTACCCGGGCCGGGTCGCCGCCATGGTGCTGGACTCCCCCGCCGACCCGCTGGCCTCACCGGAGCATCGCGCCGCCGCCCGCGGGGCCGCCGCCCAGTCGTTGATGACGGACTTCGCGGCGGGCTGCGGACGGTTCCCGGGCGGCTGCCCGCTCGGCGACGACCCCGCCGCCGCCGTGGCCGACATCGTCGATTCGCTGGGCACCGACGGGCAGTCGGCCGGATCGGCACTGGTCACCGGCGGCAGCGTGCTCGCGGCGCTGCTCGAGGTGCTGCCCGACCACGACCGGTGGCCGCAGCTGGCGGCGGCCATCGCCGCACTGCGCGACGACGATGCGGCGCCGCTGGCCGAGCTGCTCACCTCCGCGGTCGGCGGCGACGACGCCAGCGAACGCCTGACCGGCCGGATCCTGTACCGCTGCAACGACTCCGCCGTCCGGCTCACCGGGGACCGGCTGCAGCGCGCCGTGGCGGACGCCGGCGCCGACGCCCCACTGTTCGGGACGTTCGCGGTCTCGCTACCCGCCCTGTGCGGGGCCTGGCCCGCGCCGGAAGAATCCCTCGGACGGGTGACGGCCGCCGGGGCGCCGCCGATCCTGGTGGCCGGCTCCGTCAACAACCCCCGTCATCCCTATGCGGGTGTCCAGTCGGTGGCCAACCAGCTCAGCTCCGCCGTACTGGTGAGCTGGCAGTCCAGCACCGACGGCACCTATCCGCGGAGCTCCTGCGTGTCGACGGCGGTCGACGACTACCTGCTCGACGGGTCCGTCCCGCAGACGGGGATCCTCTGCCCGCCGTGACCGGCCCGCATCGACCGTCCCCCAGTGACTGGCCCGCCGTGACCGCCCCGCAGTGCGTACAGTGCGAAGTATGAGCACGAACGAAGCGTCGCCGCGCCCGC
>CAZIIX010000459.1:0-1976 GCA_964539345.1 uncultured Actinomycetes bacterium
GGCGGTGCGGATGCGTCGCCGCGTCTCCTCCTTCTTGCGCTCCCGTCGACCGGGGTGCTGCTCCATGACCGTCGTCATACCTGCAGGCTACGCAATATTGCAGTCGATGCAAGATTGATGACGAGGTGGCGTGGCTGGGCTCACACGCCAGGGTGGGACGGGCCGTGCCGGGCGATCGGAATGGCGTCCGTAGGTCGACGCCGTCTCGCTCCGCGTCGCTCAGTAGGCTCTGACCGGTGGGAACGAGCAAGGAACCTGACCGGGCGGCGCTGCGGTTCCGCCCGGCTACCCGTGACGACACCGCGGCCGCACAGTCCGCCTATCGCCGCATCGTCGAGCACCTCGCCGCGACGGTCGACTATCCGCACTGGCACACCGAGAATCGTCCGGCACCGGCCCAGGTGGATGCCTGGATCGCGGCCGGGCAGCTGCACTTCGCGGTCGCGGACCTGAGCGGCGGCCCCATGTCGGGGGAGCGGATCGCCGGAGTGGTGGCCCTCAACCATGACGCGCCAGCGGCGTACCGGGATGCGGCCTGGGCGATCGAGGCGGCGCATGACGAGGTCCTCGTCGTGCACGCATTGGGGGTCGTGCCCGAGTTCCTCCGCCGCGGAGTCGCGCGGTTCCTGGTCGACCGCTCGCTGCGCGCGGCGAGGGATGCCGGCTGCCGGGCCGTGCGCCTGGACGTCTACATCGAGAACCGACCGGCCCGCGAGCTCTACACCCGTTGCGGCTTCACCGATCTCGGTGCGCACACGGTCCGCTACGCCGGCACCGACCTCACCGACTTCCACCTGTTCGAATACGTCCTGTAACCCGCCGGGCGCGGCGGCGCTCGAACAGCCGGTAGAGCACCGGCACCAGGATCAGCGTCAGCGCGGTCGAGGAGATCAGCCCGCCGATCACGACAATGGCCAGGTCCTGGCTGATGAACCCGCTGGATCCGGTCACGCCCAGCGCCATCGGGGTGAGCGCGCCGATCGTGGCCAGGGCCGTCATCAGGATGGGTCGCAGCCGCTGCCGGGCGCCGTTCGTGACGGCGTCATCCAGGCTCTGACCGGCGCGGCGATACTGGTTGATCAGGTCGATCAGCACGATGGCGTTGGTCACGACGATGCCGATGAGCATGAGCATCCCGATCAGCGCCGAGACACCCAGGGGCCGGCCGGTGACCAGCAGCAGGCCGATCGCGCCGGTCGCGGCGAACGGGATCGACACGAGCAGGATCAGCGGTTGCATCAGCGAGCGGAACGTCGCCACCAGCAGCGTGAACACCAGTGCGATGGCCACCAGCATCGCCAGGCCGAGCTGCTCGAACGACTCCTGTTGCTGTTGCGCCACTCCGCCGACCGTCGCGGTCGCGCCGGCGGGCAGGTCGAGCGCATCCAACCGGGACTGCACCGCGGACGTGACCGCGCCGAGCTCGCCCTCGGCCGGGGTCAGCGAGATCGTCGCGACCAGTTCGCCGCCGTCCCGTGTGACGGAGTCCGGGACCTTCGCCACCGACACGTCCGCCAGGTCGGCGAGCGGCACCATGCCGGCGGCCGTGGGAAGCGGCAGCGCACGCAGCGCCTCAGGGGTGTCCGGCGGGGTCGTGCCGTTGAGGTACACCGGGTATTCGACACCGGAGAGCGTGACGTTGCCGATACTCCGCGGGGACAGCACCCCGGCGACCATGCCGAGCAGCTGCGCCTCCGTGTAGCCGTGGCCCAGCGCCGCCTCGCGGTCCACCGACACCCGCACCGCGGGCTCCTCCGGCGCGAGATCCGAGGCGATATCGGTGATGTGGGGTGTGTCGACCAGCGCCGCGCGCACCGCCTCGGCGGCCGGCGCCAACTCGTCCTCCGAGGTCGCGGTGACCTTCACATCGACCGCGCCGCCGAAGCCGCCCATGCCGGACGACTCGTCGAGCGCGATCTCGCCGGCGCCGGTGATCCGGTCGAGCCGGTCGCGGATGGTGTCCTGCAGCGCGACCT
>CAZIIX010000460.1:0-1965 GCA_964539345.1 uncultured Actinomycetes bacterium
TCATCTTCGTGCTGCAGACCTACGTGATGAAGACCGACGTGCGGTCGATCGACTCGGGCAGCGGCTCGGCGCACCATCCGCTCACCGGCAGGGTGCGGCTCACCGTCGGCGCCGTGACCTACGTGTTCAGCGGGTTCGTCATCCTGATGTTCCTGATGGTCGCCTACGGCGCGTTCGTCAAGATCCCCGGGGTGAACAACACGATCACGCTGGAGAACTTCGGCGGCAGCACCATGAGCACCGCGCTGTCCAACAGCGTCGTCGTCTCGCTGATCGCCGCGCTGCTGGCCGCCGGACTGGGCATCCTGCAGGGATTCCTGTTCGTGCGCAAGAAGATTCCGGCGAAGGCAACGCTGGAGGGGCTGACCCTGTTCGGGCTGGCGGTGCCCGGGACGGCGATGGGCATCGGCTACCTGATCCTGTTCGGCGGGTCGCCGTTCTTCCTCACCGGCACGATCTCGCTGCTGGTGCTGAACATGGCGTTCCGCAAGATCGGCGTCGGCATGCAGGCCGCCATCTCCAAGATGCACCAGATCGACGAGTCGATGGAGGAGGCGTCCACCGATCTGGGCGTCGGGCCGTACC
This sequence comes from uncultured Actinomycetes bacterium, assembly GCA_964539345.1. Classification (GTDB taxonomy): domain Bacteria; phylum Actinomycetota; class Actinomycetes; order Mycobacteriales; family Nakamurellaceae; genus Nakamurella. Next base: position 586 of record CAZIIX010000460.1, read on the forward strand.
GTACGTTCGCGAAGATCGTGGTGCCGCTGATGTTCCCGTCGTTCGTCGCCGGGTTCGTGTATGCGTTCATGACCGCGATGGTGTCCGTGTCCGCCGTCATATTCCTGATCTCACCCGGCACCGAACTCGCCGCCACCTACATCCTCACCCTCGCGGAGAGCGCGAAAACCGGGATGGCGTGCGCGGTCTCGTTCGTGCTGATCGTCATCGTCACCGCTGCCATGGGCCTGCTGCGGTATCTCGAGCGTCGCCTCGGCGTGCGGGTCTAACACGAAGGGAATCGACCAATGACTGGTTCCGCCTACCTCAGGCTGCACGGGCTGTCGAAGTCCTACGGCGACGTGCGGGCGCTGCGTGACGTGAGCATCGATATCGACCAGGGCGAGCTGGTGTCCTTCATCGGGCCGAGCGGCTGCGGCAAGACCACGCTGCTGCGCACCATCGGCGGTTTCCACCACCAGGATGCCGGGTCGATCACCCTCGACGGGGAGACGATCGACGGGCTGCCCCCGGAGCGGCGGGCCACCGGCATGGTGTTCCAGAGCTACGCGCTGTTCCCGCACATGTCGGTGCGCAAGAACGTCGCCTACGGGCTGCAGACGCTGAAGCTCTCCCGCGCCGAGCGGCAGCAGCGCGTCGACGAGGCGCTGCACCAAGTGCAGCTGGACGGCTACGGTGATCGCGCTCCGGCCGAGCTCAGTGGCGGCCAGCAACAGCGGGTCGCGATCGCGCGCTGTCTGGTGTTGCGGCCGAAGGTGCTGCTACTGGACGAGCCGCTGTCGAACCTGGATGCCAGCCTGCGGATGATCATGCGCGACGAGATCCGGCGGATCAAGGACGAGCTGCAGATCACCGTGCTGTTCGTCACGCACGATCAGGAGGAGGCGCTGAGCATCTCGGATCGCATCCTGGTGCTCAAGGGCGGGGTGACGCAGCAGATCGGCACGCCGCAGCAGGTCTACGACTTCCCCGCGAACGAGTTCGTATCGGACTTCGTCGGCCAGTCGAACCTGTTGCGCGGCAGACTCATTGCCGGCGATGACGGAGCCCTGGCGCTGGACGTCGACGGGCTGCGGATGCCGGTCGCGGGGTTGCGCGAGCAGGTGGACGGGGCGGTGCGGACGATCTCCGAACCGGACGGGCGCGAGCACCTGGTGCTGGTCCGGCCGGAGCGCATCCGCATCGACGACGACTCCGCCGTGGTCGGCGAGCTGACCAACATCGTCTACAACGGCAACTACACGCGCTACTTCGTCCGCTGCGGCGGGTTGGATCTCAAGGTGGACGAGTCGAACAGCTCGCGGGCGCAGACCGCCGCGGTGGGCGACCGCCTGGGGCTCCGGCTGCCGGCGACGCCCTACGTCATCGGGAAGGATGCGG
>CAZIIX010000461.1:0-1965 GCA_964539345.1 uncultured Actinomycetes bacterium
CCCGCAGTGCGTACAGTGCGAAGTATGAGCACGAACGAAGCGTCGCCGCGCCCGCGCGTCGACAGGACCGACGCCGAGTGGCGCGCCGCGCTGACCCCCGCCGAGTACGCCGTGCTGCGCGAGGCCGCCACCGAGCGGCCGTTCACCGGTGAGTACACCGATGTGACCACCGAGGGCGTCTACTCCTGCCGGGCGTGCGGCGCGACGCTGTTCACCTCGACCACGAAGTTCCACTCGCACTGCGGATGGCCGAGCTTCTACGCCCCCGCGGCCAACGACAACGTCACGCTGCACACCGACCGCAGCCTCGGCATGGAGCGGACCGAAGTGCGCTGCGGCTCGTGCGGCTCCCACCTGGGCCACCTGTTCGCCGGCGAGGGCTACGACACCCCGACGGACCAGCGGTACTGCATCAATTCCATCGCGCTGCGCCTGGAGCCGACGACCGCGGGCCACGCCGATTCCTGACCCGTCCCCCGCCTGCCGGAACGGTGATCCGTCCACGACCACCCGTCTGCCACCGGCGTGGTTCCACGACGATGTCGGCCCCGGGCCTTACCCTTCGGGAATGGTCACACCGGGCAAAGGCACCGATGCTGCGCCCCCGGCGTTCCAGGAGGCAGTCGCCGGGCTGTTCGCGGCACAGCTGCGCGCCGGCAGCGAGATCGGCGACCTACCGGCACCGACCCGGCTCGCCCCCTGGTCCCATGCCATCTCGATCACCGTGCGTGACGACGCCGATGACGAGGTCGCGTCCGGGCGGATCGTGCTGCTGCACGACCCGCACGGCGTCGAGGCCTGGGAGGGGACGCTGCGCATCGTCGTGTTCGGCACCTGCGAGGTCGACACCGACATGGCCACCGATCCCCTGTTGGCGGAGGTCGCCTGGTCCTGGCTGACCGAGCGGCTGGCTACGCACCATGCCGGCCACCTGGCGCTCGGCGGCACCGTGACCACCACGTCCTCGACCCGGTTCGGCGACATCGTCGGCCCCACCCAGGCGGAGGAACTCGAGCTCCGCGCGTCCTGGACGGCGACCGATACCGCCACGGCGGCCCACCTGGAGGCGTTCGCCGATTTCCTGGCGACCGCGGCGGGCCTACCACCCGATGGGGTATCGCCCATTCGTGCACCGCGTCACTCGCTGGTGGGCGAAAGAACCCCCTGACATGCTTCCGACGAGCGGAGAGAGCGCACGCAGAATGTCCAAACTGGCAAACGCTACTACACTGGGATGCGTTGCTGGAGACCGTGCACGTCGCAATGCGCGTTTCGTCGCTGACGGACGAGACACGACGCAGGACACGGCCTGCCGTCCCGCACCTCACGACCGTTATTCCCACCACCAGAAGGAGCTGCGGTGACTGGCCCATTGCTCAATGTGGACCTCGGGTCCATGCGCGAGCGCGAGCCGGGATCGACGGAGGGACAGCGGATCCCCGCGCAGCGCACCCCTGACGTGGAGAACGCCTCGGGCTTCGGGCCGCGGACGGATGTGCTCGTCATCGACCCCGAGCAGATCACTCGCGAGGCGCTGCGCCGCGCGCTCACCGACATCGGCATCGGCAGCATCACGACGGCCGGGTCCGTCGCCGACGTCGAGGCGCTGCTCACGGACGGTCTGACCGGCGATCTGGTGCTGATCAGCATGATGCTCGGCCGGGAGGCGCCGGAGGTGATCGGCATGCTGCGCGCGGCCGGGTGGAAGCGGGCGCTGTCCATCTCACCGGTGGCGGAGATCGGGCCGGTGATCGACGCGGTCAGCGCCGGGGTGACCGGGGTGATCGTCGGCCGCCGCGCCCACACCGCGTCCGGCAACGTGCCGCGGGCCATCCACGACCTGTCCAGCCGGGAGATCGAGGTCATCAAGCTCGTCGCCGACGGCCGGTCCAACAAGTGGATCGGCGCGGCACTGGAACTGTCCGCGCTGACCGTCAAGAGCCACCTCGCCCGGATCGGGCGCAA
>CAZIIX010000462.1:0-1964 GCA_964539345.1 uncultured Actinomycetes bacterium
AGCCGTAGGATTCGCCGTCCGCGAGGATGCCCAGCACCAGCGGCGTGGCCACGGCGGCGACCAGGTCCTTGTCGATGCGCATCGGGTAGGCCTCCGGGGTGGTCGCGTGGTGGCTTGGTGCGGGCGACCGGGCGGTGAAGGCACAGTTCGGCGTCATCCCTAGCAGCACTAGGTAATTGCTGCTGTCGCAACCCTACCAGTTCTAGGGGTGGGATCCGCGTTTGCGAAGCAGGGGTCCGGGCACGGTATGCTGTACCAGGCCCACCGACGTGGTGCCGGGCGCCCGTAGCTCAACGGATAGAGCATCTGACTACGGATCAGAAGGTTGGGAGTTCGAATCTCTCCGGGCGCGCAGGTCAGACGGTATATTCTCCGATTCAGTGCACCCTACGGTGTAGCCTCACGCGCTTCTTGACGGTGCTGAGTGAGCTGCGGCGAGCATGATGGACCGCTGACGATTCAGCTGTGGTGCACCCATGCGTACCAGTGTCGAACTCGACCCCGAAGTGCGGCGTCGGGTGCAGGCGATCGCCGAGCGCACCGGTGCGTCGTTGTCTGCGACGATCGCCGAGTTGACGGTGCGCGGGCTCGCGAGCCTGGGTGGGCCGTCGCTCATCGGTGCCGACGAGCTGTCGGGCTTCCCGGTGGTCGGCCTCGGTCGGACCGTGAACTCCGACCAGGTCGCGGCGCTATTGGACGAGGAATGACGACCTACCTGCTCGACGCCAACGTGTTGATCGCGCTGTCCGTCGCCGAGCACACCGAGCATGAGCGTGCCGGCCGCTAGGTCGCCAGTATTGACTCGTTCGCGCTATGCCCGGTCGTGGAGGGGCGTTGCTGCGAGGTCGGGCACTCGCTGTACCTCGTCGACGACGAGCGTCGCCTCCGGCGCCTGGGCAATGAATCCGACCGGGTCCGATTGGGCGAAGTCTCGCGTGGCCGGGTCATCGAGCGTCGCCATCGTCGCCGGCCACGGTGTGACGATCTACTCCGCGAGGGTCGACTTTCCCACCTGGCGCGCTCCCTGCAGCACGACGATGCGCGTGTCACCCAGGGCCGCGGTGACACGTGAATCGATGAGTCTGGGAACGTATGGGCGCTGGGGCACGGCACCATAGTAGGTACAGTCTCGCCGGTCTGCCAGGACGTACTCGCCGATTCACCAAGAGGCCCTCGCCGAACTGCCGCGCGCGGTTCGCCGGTCTGCATGGGCGGTTGTCGCCGATCCGCTGGTGGCATCGGGGCGCTGCCAGAACGCCAGCGAGGTGCTGCGCGCCGGGCCTCGACTGGTCGAAGAACGCGAGACCCTTCGCGAGCAGAGAGTGACCCTCCTGCGCGCCACCGTGCAAGCCCGATTTGATGACGTAGCCAGTCGCAGCGTGGCGTTGGCAAGGCGAATCGAGATGACCGCCCAGCCTGGATCTGGCGGGCGGTCGGCGTCACATTGGTTGATGGCCGTACGGCTGTGGAGGCTGGTGCGCCGGCGGCGGGCCCCCCACCGGCGGTACCGGCGGATGGGGCGTGCCGAGGGAGGCCGGTGGCTGAGAGCGCGAGGCCACAGTGCGGACCGCTGAGACGATGAATCCGCCGATGAGCCCGGCGGTGAGCACGAAACATCCCAGCGTGAAAACCTGCGGGTTGTCGTCGGTGACGATGCCGACGATGACCATGGCGATGCCGATGACGGTGAGGGCGGCGGCTGCAAATGCCGAACCTGCGGCCGGCTTGGTGTTGTCCATGTGGTCACCGTAGGCCGGTTGGCGGGCGGGGGCATGACGATCCCGCGTGCCGCACTGCCTCCTGTAGCCGCGTCGCGATCACGGGTCCGCGCCGCTACGACAGCTCCCAGAGCGGGCCCATCTCGCGGAGGAAGATCCGCGATGCGGCCGTGCTCCCGGTGGTCAGCCTTGGTCTTACGGTCACCTCCGGCGAGGTTGCGGCGCTGTTGGACGGAGAGCGACGAG
>CAZIIX010000463.1:0-1961 GCA_964539345.1 uncultured Actinomycetes bacterium
CGCCCGTCCGGGGACTGCGCGTCGCCGGGTGACCGCGCCACGGGCGAGGGCCGGGTCACTCGACGAACGTGCTGTGCAACGCCTCGATGAGCTCCGGGGCCAGGTCGGCGCTGCGCACCACCGGCCCGTGCGGGGCGTGCCGCCAGCGCAACGCGCACATGCCGCCCGGCTGGTCGCGCAACACGCCCACGGACATGCGGCCCTCGTGGTGCGCCTGCTCGGTCTCGCTGACGATCTCCAGCACCAGCACGCATCCGTCGACCGCGTCCGGCCAGGCGATCTTCGCCAGAGCCTCCGCCACGGACTCGCCACGCAACTCCTCCTGCTCGACCGGCGTGTATTCCGCGAGCTCCGCGCCCGAGCCGTCCGCCGGCCCGATCTGGCCGACAAGGCCGGGTTCATGGGCCAGCAGCTCGGTCGTGCGGACCAGCGCGAAGATCTTCCGCGTGCCGTCCCAATCGTGGTCGGCGACATACTGCTCGACCTCGTCGACGGCGTGGACCAGGGCGTCCGACGGCGGCCGCGGGGCCGATGATGGTGGTGGCGTCACGGCTCGATCTTGTCACGAACCGGTACCGACCCCCGCCCCGCGGGACGTGCGGCGCCCGCGACCTCTACAGTTGACGGCAACGCACCCACGACCATCGCGTCCGCCGCGATGCGTGCGGTGCCTGACCTGGTTCGGGGATACTGTCTTCGGGCCCGTCCGCATGGCGGTCCGTCCGTCCGAGGTTTGAAGGAGCACGTCCGTGGCCACCCGGCCCCCAGCAGGCATGCCCGTGTTGTCGCCCCGAGCCAAACGCGTCGTCATCGCAGTCGTCGCCCTCATCGTGGCGCTGATCCTGTGGTTCCAGTTCGTCGGCGTCTACGTCAATTTCGCCTGGTATCGCGAGATCGATGCGACTCAGGTGTTCACCGTCCAGTTGTGGACACGCCTCGTGCTGTTCCTGATCGCCGGCGTCGGTATGGGCGCCGTCATCTTCTTCTCGCTGATGCTCGCCTACCGGAGCCGGCCGGTCTTCCTGCCGACCAACGAGGTGGACCCGCTCGCCCCCTACCGGACCGTCGTCTCCGCGCACCCGAAGCTGTTCGCGTTCGGAGTCTCCGGCCTGATCGGGCTGATCTGCGGGCTGTCCGCGCAGGGATCGTGGCAGACCGTGCAGCTGTGGCTGCACGGCGGCGACTTCGGCCGTAAGGACGCCGAATTCGGGCACGACATCGGCTTCTACATGTTCCGGCTGCCGCTGATCCAGATGATCCTCACCTGGCTGTTCGTGGCCACCGCGCTGGCGTTCGTCGCGGTGCTCGTCGTGCAGTACGTGTTCGGCGGGATCCGGCTGTCGGCGGGCAAACACCGCAAGGTCACCGCGCAGGCGGCGCTGCAGCTGTCCATCCTGGTCGGCGTGTTCGTCCTGATCAAGGCGGTGCAGTACTGGTTCGACCGCTACGACCTGTTGTTCTCCACGCGCAGCGGGATCTTCACCGGCGCGTCCTACACCGACGTGCACGCGGTGCTGGCGGCCAAGATCATCCTCATGATCATCGCGGCGATCTGCGCGGTCGGATTCATCGTCGGCGGCGTGCTCAAGTCCATCAAGCTGCCGGTGATCGCGCTGGCCCTGCTGGTACTCTCCAGCATCCTGATCGGTGGCGTGTGGCCGCTGGTGCTGCAGAAGGTCGTCGTCGAGCCCAGTGCGATCAGCCGTGAGGCGCCGTTCATCGAACGCAACATCGACGCGACGCGACAGGCCTACGGTATCTCCAGCGACAACGTCCAGTACGTCAATTACGACAAGGACAAGGAAGGCGTCAACCCGTCCAAGCTGGCCGATCTGGAGCCGGGGACGGTCAACAACGCCCGCCTGCTGGACCCGAACCTGCTCAGCGCGACGTTCACCCAGCGCGAGCAGCTGCGGAACTTCTACGGCTTCGCCAAGCAGCTCTCCGTCGACCGGTACACC
>CAZIIX010000464.1:0-1956 GCA_964539345.1 uncultured Actinomycetes bacterium
GCCGTCGCTAGCCCCCCTTTCCGAATCGTTCAAGTAGAGCCCGTAAACTCCTGGGGTGATTCCACCGACCAGCATCAACACCTCGTCGACAGCACTGCCGGCGCCGACGACCGGAAAGGCCACCCTATGAGCCGACGCGGCAAAATCGTATGCACCCTTGGACCCGCGACGTCGAGCGAGGAGTCCATCGCCGATCTCGTCGACGCCGGGATGGACGTCGCCCGGATGAACTTCTCGCACGGCGACCAGGACGATCATCGCGTCGTCTACCAGCGGGTGCGGAATGCCGCCGAGTCGGCCGGACGACCCATCGGCATCCTCGCCGACCTGCAGGGGCCGAAGATCAGGCTGGGCCGGTTCGCCGACGGACCCGTCATGTGGGCGACCGGGGAGAAGGTCGCCATCACGGTCGAGGACGTCGAGGGCAGCCATGATCGCGTCTCGACGACCTACTCCGGTCTGGCGCGCGATGCGCGACCCGGTGACCGGCTGCTGGTCGATGACGGAAAGGTCGGTCTGGTCGTCGACGAGGTCCGCGACAACGATGTGCACTGCACGGTCACCGAGGGCGGCGAGGTCTCCAACAACAAGGGCCTGTCGCTGCCCGGGATGAACATCTCCGTTCCCGCGATGAGCGAGAAGGACATCGACGATCTGAAGTTCGCGCTATCGCTCGGTGTCGACTTCGTGGCGCTCTCGTTCGTTCGGTCGGCCGGCGATGTCGACCTGGTGCGCGACGTGATGGACGAGGTCGGCGCCCCGCACGTTCCGGTCATCGCCAAACTGGAGAAGCCCGAGGCGGTCGCCAATCTCGAGGCGATCGTGCTGGCCTTCGACGGAGTGATGGTCGCCCGCGGTGATCTGGGCGTGGAGCTTCCGCTCGAGCAGGTCCCGCTGGTGCAGAAGCGGGCGGTGCAGATCGCCCGGGAGAACGCCAAGCCGGTCATCGTCGCGACGCAGATGCTCGATTCGATGATCGAGCATTCCCGCCCCACCCGCGCCGAGGCCTCCGATGTCGCCAATGCGGTGCTGGACGGTGCGGACGCGGTGATGCTCTCCGGGGAGACCTCGGTCGGCAAGTATCCGATCCAGTCCGTCAAGACCATGGCGCGCATCATCGAGGCCGTCGAGGAGGAGTCCGTGACGGCGCCCCCGCTCACGCACGTGCCGCGCACCAAGCGGGGCGTGATCTCCTACGCCGCCAGGGATATCGGCGAACGACTGGAGGCCGCGGCGCTGGTGGCCTTCACCCAGACCGGGGACACCGTACGCCGGCTGTCCCGGCTGCACACGCCGCTGCCGCTGCTGGCGTTCACCCCGTTGGCCACCACCTACCGGCAGCTCTCGCTCACTTGGGGCGTGCAGTGTTTCAAGGTGCCCGCGGTCGACTCCACGGACGAGATGATCCGCCAGGTGGACTCCGCGGTGACGCGGGATGCCGGGTTCGGCACCGGCGACCGGGTCGTCATCGTGGCGGGGTCGCCGCCGAACACGTCCGGCTCGACGAACCTGATCCGGGTGCATCGGCTCGGCGCCGACGACATCTAGCGGCGGTGTGCGCGACCCAGCGACCCGACACGGGGTATGACGGGGCCATGGGGTGCGCACCGACTACGGTGAATCCGTGCTGGAACTGATGACCGATCCCGACGGTGTCCCGCGCGGCCAGGCCGTGCTCGATGCGCTGGTCGGCGTGCTCGACCTGGAGCGGCTGGAGGACAACCTGTTCCGCGGCACCTCACCGGAGGTGTCCCCGGTGCGGGTGTTCGGCGGGCAGGTCGCGGCGCAGTCGCTGACCGCCGTGGGGCGCACCGTCGAGTCCGATCGTCATGTGCACTCGCTGCACGGCTATTTCATCCGTCCCGGAGACCCGAAGAGTCCGATCATCTACGAGGTCGACCGCACCCGGGACGGCCGGTCGTTCACCACCCGCCGGGTGTCGGCGATCCAGCACGG
>CAZIIX010000465.1:0-1955 GCA_964539345.1 uncultured Actinomycetes bacterium
GTAGCCCCGATGGGATTCGAACCCACGCTACCGCCGTGAGAGGGCGGCGTCCTAGGCCGCTAGACGACGGGGCCAGAACTGATCCGGGCTGTCAGCATAGCGTAACCCGGGGTGTCCACCTAATCGCCGCGGCGATCGCTGCCGGTGAACACTTCTGCTGGGGTACCAGGACTCGAACCTAGAATGGCTGAACCAGAATCAGCTGTGTTGCCAATTACACCATACCCCACCGACCTGCCGGAGCGGGCCGAGATCCCATAGTACAGGCGACGATGCGCGTTCCCAAACCGCGGGCGCCGGGCCGCTCGGTCAGCCGGCGACCACCGGATTGCGGAGTTCTCCGATGTCCGGGATGGTCACGGTGACCGTGTCCCCGTCGCTCAACGGGCCGACCCCTTCGGGGGTGCCGGTGAGGATCACGTCCCCCGGGAGCAGCGTCATGATCTCCGAGCAGTACTCGATCAGTTCGGCGACGCTGAAGATCAGGTCCGAGGTGTGGCCGTCCTGCTTGATCTCGCCCCCGACGCGGGTCTGCACGGCCAGGTCGGACGGATCGGCATCGGTCTCGATCCATGGTCCCAGCGGGCAGAACGAGTCATACCCCTTGCTGCGCAGCCACGGCGCCTTGTCCGTGCGGAGGTCCCGGGCGGTGACGTCGTTGGCCACGGTGTAGCCGAGGATCACCGCGGAGGCGTCCTCGGCGCGGACCTTGCGGCACGGGCGTCCGATGACGACGGCGAGCTCGCCCTCGAAGTCGACGCGGCGGGAGACGGGGGGCATCGTGATCGGCGCATCGGGCCCGATGACGGAGGTCGACGGCTTGAGGAAGACCATCGGCTCGTCCGGCACCGCGTTGCCCAGTTCGGCCGCATGGGCGTGGTAGTTGCGTCCGATGCCGATGACCTTGCTCGGCAGGATCGGCGCCAGCAGCCGGACATCGGCCCTCGCCCAGCGACGCCCGGTGAAGCTGGGGCTGCCGAACGGGTGCTCCGCGATCTCGCGGGCCTGCTGCTCCCCCTCCGGACCGTCGATGGCGACGAAGGACACCCCATCAGCATGGGCTACGCGAGCAAGTCGCACGACACACCTTCCCTGGGACGATCATGGCAACGGGTCGAGCCTACTCACCCATGACGAGGTATCCGGGCGGCGCCCGGCACCGGTGACGCTCAGCCGGACAGCCCGGCCACGGCCCGCTCGCCGCGTCGCTGGTCGCGGTCGACGGCGAACAGCAACGCGTCCACCAACGCCCGGAACGAGGCCTCCACGACATTCGCATGCACCCCGACGGTGGTCCAATCCGAGTCGGCGTCGCCGGAGGTCACCAGCACGCGGGTGACCGACTCGGTGCCGGAATGGCCGGAGAGGATGCGCACCTTGTAGTCGGTGAGCTCCACGCCGGCCAGCTGCGGATAGTGGGCGACGACGGCCTGGCGCAGCGCGGAATCGAGCGCGTTGACCGGGCCGACGCCTTCGCCGGTGACGATCATCCGCTCGCCGCGGACGTGGACCTTCACGGTCGCCTCCGACTTCGCTCCGCCGGCACCGTTGTGCTCGACGATCACCCGGTACGACTCGATGGTGAACGGCCGGGCGGCGGCCCGCGGCCCGACCCGCGAATCGTGCTCGTCGGCCACATCGGCGGGGCCGTGCGCACCGTCGACGGAGGCCGAACCGGCGGCCGTGGTGGCGGCCGTCGTGCCCTCGGCCGCCTCCGCGCGGGCCAGCTCCCGCTTGAGCAGCAGGAAGAACGAGGCGTCGGCCGCCTCGTAGGACCATCCGTCCGCCTCCTTGCGCTTGACCGTTTCGACGACACGGGTGACCACGTCGGGCCGCGACGTGACGTCCACGCCCAGCTCGGCGGCCTTGAGTTCGACCGAGGCGCGGCCGGCCATCTCGGTGATCAGGATGCGCATGTCGTTGCCGACGACGGCAGGATCGATGTGGTTGTACAT
>CAZIIX010000466.1:0-1952 GCA_964539345.1 uncultured Actinomycetes bacterium
GGCCCGTACCTGGACAACTTCGCCAACGGCAAGACGGGCATGATCATCATGGCGAACTGGTGGGAGAGCGCGCTGCAGGACGCGATGGGTGACAACTTCGACAACGTCGCCACCGCACCGATCCCGGTCGGCCCGTCCGGGGACAAGTCCTCGTCGATCTCGTACTCCTGGCTGACGATGGTCAATGCGCACGCCAGCGACGCCGAGCAGGCCGCCGCCTGGAAGTTCCTGGCCTACCTCAATGGCCCGGACAGCGGCAAGAACGGATCCTCGGCCATGGGCGACATCCTGCACGACCAGGGAATTCTGCCGAGCCGCCAGTCGGACCTCGATGCCCACCAGGATCAGCTGTCCAGCCCGTTCATCAAGACCTATGTCGATGAGATCCCGAACGCCACGGCGTTCCCGTCGGTGCTCGGCGGGCAGCAGGCGAGTGACGCGCTGCAGACCAACCTGGAGAACTTGATCTTCGGGAAGGCGTCGCCGTCCGAGGCCATGGAAGCGGCGAACAAGGCCGTGGACGCTGCCCTGGCGAACGCCGCGAAGTAGGCCATGACCGCGACCGCCCCCTCCCGCTCCGGTGGTGCAGCACCTCGGCTGCGCCACCGGACGAGGGGTGCGCACCGCGGTGCGGCAGCCATCTTCCTGAGCCCGGCCGTCCTGCTGATCGGCGCGTTCATGCTCGCGCCGATGGTGCTGTCGGTCTGGATCAGCCTGCATACCGGGAGCATGGCCACACCGTTGAAGGACATGCCCTGGGCGGGGCTGGCGAACTACCAGGACATCTTCACCAGCCCCGTCCACCGTCAGACCTTCGTCAACACGGCCGTGTACGTGGGACTGAGCCTGCTCATCACGCTTCCGCTGGCGTTCCTGCTGGCGCTGCTGGTCTACTCCCCGAGGCTTCGCGGCAGTGCGGCGCTGCGCGTCATCCTGTTCAGCACCTACGTTATCCCGACCGTCGCCATCGTCATCATCTGGAGCGAGCTCTACTCGCCGCAGTACGGTCCGATCGACGTCGTGCTGCAGGCAGTGCACCTACCGCAGCCGGCATGGCTGTCAAGCCCGGACACCGCGTTGATCTCACTGGTGATATTCAACGTCTGGCAGATGCTCGGGTATTACGTCGTCCTGCTGGTGGCGGGCCTGATCCAGATACCGCAGCCGCTCTACGAGGCCGCTGCCATCGACGGCGCCGGCGCCTTCCGCCGGACGGTCAGCATCACCATTCCGATGCTGCGCAACACGCTGATCTTCGTCGCGCTGATGACCATCATCAATACCATTCAGGTCTTCGACCCCATCTATCTGCTCACCCAAGGGGGACCGGCGAACTCGACGATGACGATCTCGTTCGACATCCAGCGCACCGCCGTCCAGTACGGGCTGGCGGGCCAGGCCAGTGCGATGGCCACCAGCCTGCTGGTGTTCATCGCGATCGTCGGCGGCGTCATCGCGGCCGCAATGAGGCGAGGCCGCCATGACTAGCGTGCGGCGCCCGGTTCGTCGACTTCAGCGCAGCACGCTCTACGCCTGCGCGCTCGTTGCTGCGGTCGTCGTGCTATTCCCGCTGTATTGGCTGGTGATCTCGAGCCTCAAGGCACCCGGGGAGTCCCAGCGCATCCCGGCGACCTGGTGGCCGCACACGCTGAATTTCTCCGCCTACACCCGCGTGTTCCAGGATGTGCCGTTCGCGCGGTCGTTCCTCAACAGTGTCGTGATCGCCGGCATCTGTGCGGTGACGGTGGTCATCACCAGCGTGTTCGCCGGGTTCGTCTTCGCGAAATACCGCTTCCGCGGGCGGAACGCGATCTTCTGGACGCTGGTGCTGGCGATGTTCCTGCCGCCGATCGTGATGATTGTGCCGCTGTACAACGTGATGAGCTCCCTGGGCCTGAACGACACCTACCTGGGCGTGATGCTCCCGTGGATCGCGAATCCGTTCGGGATAT